>JASHRP010000606.1 GCA_030037375.1 Bryobacteraceae bacterium
GGAGTCGTCGATGAGGAGCTGGCGACGAATGCTTTGCCGACGAACTTCTTGCGCTGTTCCATGCCGGGAAAATCGGAGGTCACGTCGCCAAATTTGCTGAGGGCGTCGATGGCGTATTGCCCCTCCGGCTCCCGGACGATGATTTCGCCGCGCTGATCATGGATGCGAAGTTCGCCAGAAATATTTTCGATGTGCGTTTCCCCGCTGTACTGATCGATGTTGACGCGAGCGGCGCGGGGAACTTTGATGAGGTACTCGACGTTGACGAAGGCCTGGCCGAAGAACGGCCGCGCGAAGAATTCGTGTTTGGGGTAGGTGGTGGAAACCAGAACCTCGTCCCCTTTACGCTCCGTGGCGATTTTCATGGCGTCCAGCTCTTTGGTATCGGCAGCCTTGTCCTTGGCGGCGTCTTTGGATTTGGCGTCGAGAACGTTCTTGGTGGATTTGATGACGGTAATTTCCATGCCGGGCTGATCCCAGCCCTCAATGGTAATTTCGCCATTCGCGTTGGTCATGTGCAGCGTTCCACCGGGCGGAAAATCGAGTTCCTTGATGTCGGAGACTTCGAGCCTTTGCCCGCTGGCATCCTCGCTGCGAACGAGGGACGCGGAGACGAATGCAATGCTCAAAGCTGTTAACGCCAGCGTGACTCGCATCGATTACACCTCTTCCGCCATGTCCGCGACGGGGAGCACGTCGTCTTCGCTGGCCGCCCAGACGTACAGAGTGGGAAGAAGGAAGATATTCATCAACAGAGCGGCCATCAAGCCGCCGACGATGACGATCGCGAAGGGGCGCTGGGAATCGGAGCCGATGCCGTGGGAGGTCGCGGCCGGCAACAATCCGAGCATGGCGACAAGCATGGTCATCATGATGGGGCGGAGCCTCAAGACCGCGCCTTCCGTAGCGGCGTCGAGCACGTTGTGGCCGCGAGCGCGAAGCTGATTGATGTACTCAATCATGATGACGCCCACCTGCACGGAAACGCCGAACAACGCGAGGAATCCGACGCCCGAAGATACGCTCAGGTTGGTGTGAGTGAGGTACAGGGCGGAGAGTCCGCCGACGGGGGCCATGAAGACGTTCACCAGAATCAGGCCCGACCACTTCATGGACCGGAACATGGAATAGAGGATCAGGAAAATTAGCAGCAAGGTGAGCGGAATGATGATCGCCAAGCGGCGCTGGGCGCGCTGCTGGGATTCGTATTCGCCAGCCCAGTCGATGTGGTAGCCGGGCGGGAGCTGGACTTTGGCGGATTTCGGAAAGAGTAGCGGATCAACCTTCTCTTGCGCCTCATGCACGGCGCTCCCGAGATCGCGGCCGCGCACGCTGTACTTGATGGCGACGTAGCGCTGGTTGGACTCGCGATAGATTTCGGAAGCTCCGTCTTCCATCTTGATGTCGCAGAGCTGGGATAGGGACACGCGCTCACCGGTAGGCGAAAGCAAGCGGATGTTTTCGATCGCCTCCGTCTGATCGCGATACTGAGGCAGATAGCGGAGCACGAGGTCATAGCGGCGCTCGCCATCGAGGACCTGGGTCAGGGCGTTGCCGCCGACGGCGGTTTGAACCGCGTCCTGGACGTCCGCGACGTTGATCATATAGCGGGCGGCTTTGGCGCGGTCGACGGTGATGTTGAGATTGGGCTGGCCGATCACGCGGAACAGGCCGAGGTCCTGAATGCCAGGGACGGTGCGCATGATGGAGACGATCTGATCGCCCTTCTCTTCGAGCAGCTTGAGGTCGTCGCCGAAGACTTTGATGGCGAGCTCGCCCTTGACGCCGCTGACGGCTTCTTCCATGTTGTCCGAGATCGGCTGGGAGAAGTTCCAGATCACCCCGGGAATCTTGTCGAGTTCCTTGTTCATGGCGGCGATCACTTCATCCTTGTTCTGATGAAACGCGGGCCGCCATTCTTCCTTAGGCTTCAAGTCGACAAAATACTCGGTGTTGAAGAAGCCGGTGGTGTCGGTTCCGTCGTCGGGCCGGCCGACCTGACTGGTGCACTGCGGGACTTCAGGGAAAGAGCAGAGAATGATGCGCGCCTGGTCGGCGATCGCGGTTCCCTGGGCCTGGCCGGTGGAGGGAGCGAGAGTGCCGCGAACCCAGATCGCGCCTTCGTCGAGGTGCGGGAGGAACTCAGAGCCGAGCACCCAGCCGCCTAAATAAACGGTCAGAGCGAGTCCGGCCAGCGCGGCGGAAAGGGTAACCCAGCGCCACTTGATGGCTACGCGCAGCACGGAGCGGTAGCGGCTGGTGAGGAAGGACATCAGGGGGTTGTGCCATTCCTTGGTTCCGCGGGAGAACAGGAGGCTCGAAAGGACGGGCGCGAGCAGCATCGAGAATATCAAGGCGCCGCAGAGCGCGAAGGCGACGGTCCAGGCCATGGGTTTGAAGAGGCGGCCTTCGACTCGCTGCAAGGTGAAGATCGGGAGATAGGCCGTGATGATGATGCCGATGGCGTAGAAGACGGGGCGCTGGACTTCGTGCGCCGCTTCTTTGATCTTCTCCATCGGGGTGCGATTGTCGCCTTCTTTATGACGCGAGAGGTGACGCACGATGTTTTCGACCATGACCACCGCGCCGTCGACGACCATGCCGAAGTCAAGCGCGCCGAGCGAGAGAAGATTCGCTGGAATTTGCTTGAGCTGGAGACACGTCGCGGCGAAAAGCAGGGAGAACGGGATGGTCAGCGCGACGATGAGAGCTCCGCGCACGTTGCCGAGGAACAGGAACAGGATGACCACTACGAGGATGATGCCCTCGGTCAGGTTGTGCAGCACGGTGTGGGTGGTGTAGTGGACCAGGTCGCTGCGATCGAGGAACGGATCGATCGTTACGCCCGGCGGCAGAATGCCGTGGTTCAATTCGTATACGCGTTTGTGGATGGCTTCGAGAGTCGAATCGGAGTCCGCGCCTTTGCGGAGCAGAAGGATGCCTGAGACAACATCGTCGTTGTCGACGATCTTTCCGTTTACCAGATGCCGGGCGCGGGCGAAGCGGCCGAGACGGATCTTGGGGCCCTGGGCCACCACGGCAATGTCTTTCACCTTAAGAGGCGTGCCGGTCTTGGTGGTAAGAACGGTGTTCTCGATGTCCTGTACGGTTCTCACCAAACCTACCTCGCGCACGTCAATTTGCTGCAAGCCGGCTTCGATGAAGCTGCCTCCGGCGTTGGCGTTGTTATTGGTAAGCTGCTGCTCCACCTGGCCGATGCTCAAGCCGTAGGCGATGAGCTTGTTGGGATCGAGCCGGACCTGATATTCGCGCGTCGGACCGCCGAAGCTGGCGACATCAACGACGTTTCCGCCCTCGACGGATTTGAACTGCTTCTCGACGACCCAATCCTCAAGCGACTTGAGGTCCATGACATCGTAGTTGGGATTGGTGCTGTGGAGGGTGAAGAAGTAAATTTGGCCGACCGGGCTCCAGTCCGTGCCGATCTGCGGCTGAACGTTGGGCGGCAGGGTGACGCCGGCAAGCCGCTCCAGCACCTTTTCGCGATTCCAGTCATTTTCCGATTCGTCGTCGAAGGTGAGCTTGAGATCGGAGAGACCGAATAGGGAGAATGAGCGGAGCGAACTCAAATGCGGAATGCCGTTCATCACGATTTCGAGGGGGATCGTGACTTGCTGTTCGATTTGTTCGGCCGAGATGCCGGGCCATTGGGTGATGACCTCGACGTAGTTGTTGGCCACGTCGGGGTAGGCTTCGACCGGCAACTGATGGAAGGAGATCGCGCCCCAGATGAACAGCAGAACCGCGAACGCGACTACCAGAATGCGGTTGCTGAGGGCGAAATTAACGAGACCGTGAATCACCGTTACTGCTCCACTGTGCTTTGCATGACCAAAGCGTTCGAAACTACTTTGTCGCCGGGTTTGATGCCCGAGATTACTTCCTGCATGTTGTTGGGCAGGATTTCACCGGAGGTCACCTGCACGCGCTTAAAGCGATTGTCCTGGATGGGCATGTAGACCCAATCGAGATCGTGGATGTGAACGATGGCGGAAGAAGGAACCAGAGCGCGGGTCTCCATGGTGTCGCCCCGGAACGTGGCGGTAACGAACATCCCGAGGCGCATGATGCCGGGGTTCTCGACTTCCAGGCGAACCTTGGCGGTGTGGAGATTGGGATCGAGAATCTGGCCGATGTTGCCGATCCGGCCTTTGAATACGCGATCGGGATAGGCGTTGAGGCGCACGTCCGCAAATTCGTTCATGTGAACCTGCGCGAGCTTGTTTTCATACACGTCGCAGATGATCCAGACGTGCGACATGTCAGAGATGGTGAACGGATAGCCGGTGGAAAAGGGGGTGGCCGGAGAGGCGTTGACGGGCGAATAGGATTGCACGGCCGCCCCGTTGGCGATCTGCTGATCGGTAATCACGCCGGAGACGGGCGCATGCATGTCGACGATGTCGGTGGGGTGTTCGGGGTCGGAGCCGAGCTCCTCCAGATGGGATTTGGTGGTTTGAAGATCGACGACCGCGCTGTCCTCATTGAATTGCGCCACCTCCAGGGCAGAGGTGGGAACCGCGCCATCCTTGAGCAAGATGTTGGTGCGGTCGAGCTGGCGCTTCATGAGCTCTTCGTTCTTGACCGCCTTGCGGTAGTCGGAGAAGGCGCCGGCGATGTCGGTGCTCTTGACCTGGAACAGGACCTGGCCCTGTTTCACGTCGTCGCCGACGCGCGCTTTAATGTCGATAATTCTTCCGGTCGCGGTCGAGATCACCGGGACCTGGCGCGAGGCGTCTGGCTGGATCACACCGGTCACGGGCAGCTCCGGAGCGGCGACATGGGAGGTTGCGGTGACAATGGGGAACTGCTCCGGGTGGTCGACCTGGAAGTTGTTGGAGTCCATGTCGGGCACAACCTGAGCGGGCGGCGGAGCGGTTCCGCCGACATCCTGCTTGGCGTCCACTTTGCCGCAGCCGGCCAGAGCCAGCGCTAGCGAGACACTCAAGATCAACCCGAACCAGAGAATCGTGCGATTCATGGGAACACGGGGGGTGGAATCACTGGTCATGGAATTACCTCCTCTCCGACGGCCTCATTCATTTGCGCCGCCGAGACCAAATAGGAACCGATGGTATTGAGATAGAACAGGTTGTTGTCGCGGTAGGCTTTTTCCGCGTCCAGATAATCGAGCAGCGAAGCGCCTCCGTGCTGATAGGCGTCGCGGGTTTTGTCGCGGACATCCGCGGACAAGGGAACGTAGATTGTCTTGTAACGGCCGAGCAGGGCAAGGGATTGCTGGATGTTCACGTAAGCTGTGTCGACATCGCTGAAGACCTGCGATTCGGCGGCGTTTTCGAGTTTTTCTTTCGCTCCGATATCTATTTGGGTGCGAGCTTTCTCCCCCTGGTTACGGTCGTGGATGCGAATCGGGATATCGATGCTGCCGCCGATAGTGTTATTTGCGAAGGCATTCGCGAAGGAGCCGTTGTTGGAGTACCAGATGCCGAAGCTCGGATCGACCGAACCGTTCGCGATCGCGAGCTTGTGAGCGAGCCGGGCAAGTTCGACGTTCTGCTGCGCAACCTTCAGATCGGGACGAACTTGGATCGCCGCGTTCCGGAAGGTTTCAAGCGGCTTCAAAGACTCCTCGTAGGTATACGGTCCGGCGATATCGAAGGACTCCAGCGGAGTGCGGTCCAACAACAGAAGCTGACGCATCGCGATCTTATTGGTTTGGACGTTGAGAATGGCGGTCAGTTGATCCTGCTCAAACTGGGCGCGCTGCAGCTTGAGACGGTTGTAATCGTTCAAGGCGAGGTCCCCCGCGTTGTAGCGGTTCTGGTTGATCTGTAGCTCCTGATCCCAGTAGCGCAGGTTGTCGTCGGCATTATTCAAAAACGCCTTGGCCTGGAGCATCTGAACGAAAGCGCTGCGAAGAGTGAACAAGAGAGTGCGGCGCTGATCGAAATATGAGGATTGAGCGATTTCGGTGGATTTTTTTGCGTTATCGAGACGAAGCTGGCGCTTGCCCGCGCGCTCCACGGTGTAGCCCAGGCTTTCCGTGAAGAGCACGCCGGAGAGAGGACGCCAGATTCCGGCGATACCCGGGGTGACTTGGAGACCGTCCGCGGTGATGCTGAAATCCGGATTGGGTTTAAGGAATGCAGTGATCTCGGCAGCGCGGGATTCGTCGATATTGGCGCGGGCGGCGATCAGGGTCGGGTTCACCGCCTCAAACCGCGCCTCCACTTGCCTCCAGGTGAGCGGCGTGGGCGGATTTTGGGCCAATCCGCCGAGGGCGAAGATCATAGCGCCGGCGGCGGAAAGAGCGCCTAGCCGGAAGCACAGCCTGTTCATCGTTAAGAAGCCTTTTTACAGCGCTTTCTGACGCTGTACTTAATTTGAAACCTAAGACTCTTTTTAAATCCAGAACTCCGCTTTCGCGCGCACGGAGCACGACAGGCCTGCTCTCCAAAAGAAAAGGAAAACCTAGTTGAAAGCTGCCACGCCCCGAGCTACGCGAATTGCGGCGGGGCTCTTCCCAATGCGCTGATCGGAATCCAGCGCGCTAGCGCGGAGACTTCCATCCGCACTAGCAGGAAGAAGCAGACCACGATGACGAGGACGATAGGATCGGCGGTCTGGCCATGCTCAGGGTCTTCGAATACCGCCGAGCTCAGCAGATTGTGATTCTTGCCCTGGTCGAAGGAGCTTTGCTCATGGACTGGAGCCGCGCTCAAGTCGGCCAAGCGGATGCGATCGTCGCTGGCTGAAATGACCGGGAACAGCGCAAGAGCCGCAATAAGGACTGAAAGCGTCCGGCGCCGACGCAGAGTGCGCCCCCGAGCTCCGTAACGGAGGCGGTCCATCCACACCTGAGCCCCTAGCGCGCCGATGCAGCCTAGCATCCACGCGAGGTTCAGGATGATTTCAGTCTTCTCCACGATTCTCCTCTGATAGTAGCATGGCGTGCCGAGCGGGCCGACAATCTTTCAGCAGTCGTCGGAATAGGCCTAGCTGCCAACCTCTCGACACGGAGGGACTTACTGGAAATCTTTCGATGTGGTCCAAGTATGGGGCGCACACCCTGAAAAAGTCATAAAAAGCTCACGTATCTCCTTAGAGAAGTTTTGTATAGAGCCCATAGCGAATTCGGTTGACGGGTGACTTCTCAAAACCTAGAGCTCGAGCTTGCCCTGGTAATCCATTTCCGCCAAATTGAATGGGACCGAGAGGCCGACGCGGCCGATGCGGGCCTGGAAGGTAACGAACAGGTCCTTCTTGCTGATTTCCGCGGAGAGCGGGAAGATGTAGACCACCACGGCACCCTCGGCACGAACATAAACCTCGGCGCTCAAGGGAGCGACATCCTTCTTTCCATCGCGTTTCAGGAAGGCCTGCTCCTTTAGAGGCTGACCCAGCTTTCTGGGATCGCCGTCAAAGAACCCGCCGGGAAGGCCCCAGACGGAGACGGCATATCCCTTTTCGGCGACGCCATCGAGACCGCCGTCCGCCGATTTCAACTCCGCCATGCGAACGGGGAAGGCGCTCTCCCAGCGGACGTTCAGGGGAATCGTCGGAGGCACGTAGGTCGGGTTAGCGCCGCCTTTAAAAAGGTCCTTCGAAACCAGGTCATCGAACTTCGGTCCGTTGTTGGGGATGCCCTGGTAGCCAACGCCCTGGGGTTGTCCCATTTTGCCGCCATCCCGCAACTGATCTTCGGTTGGGGCACGGTAGATCGAACCTTTCACGATCTTCGCCCAAGGCGAGGCGCTCAGCACCTGCTTGGAATCCACGTCATTCCACTGAGCGGGCGGCTTGGTCTTCCAAGCCGGATCCGCGGCCCAAAGGAAAGCGGCAAAACCTGACAGCAGCAGCAGCCAACGGATCGCGAATTTGGACATGATAGCCTCGGTTCCCAGACAGGCGGACACCGCTCCTGCCTTTACCCAGTTTATAGAAGCCGGGCGGAATTATGCCGGGAGAGATCAAAGAATTTTTATATCGGTTCCATAGGAGATCTCACTTTACGCACCCGCGGACTCACTTGCCAACCGCCGATTGGGCCGGACGAATCTGCGACTGTATAAGTTCCTTCTGGTCGAGTTCGCCGCTCTTGTCTTTGTCGAGCCGGTCAAACTCGGCGCTCATGAAGTTCATGAACTCCTGCTTGGAGATTTTGCCGTTCTTATCGGCGTCCATGAGCGTGATGAGCTGCTTGACATCATCCTCGCCCAAAGCCAGAGTACGCTGTTGCTTAGGGACTGACTTGTCGTTTTTCTGGGCCGCGATATTTCCGACGGCCAGGGAGATGAGGATCGCGAATGTAGCTAGCGCGTCTTTAGCGGTTTTGGACATGAGTTCCTTTCCAAAAGAACTGTGGAGCATTAGAACTTAACCAACAAATCGACGTCCACAAGAAACTCATCTCTGCGGAGGTCCGGGAACCACACGCCGCCTTGGCCCGAACATAGACCTGGCGTGAGCGTCATGGACCCTGAATCCGCACCGTTCATACAAGCGTAGTCTTCTGGGTTGCCGTTGTTGGTTCCCGGCGGAGGCGTGACGCCGCCATGTCCCGACCAATAGGGAACGTTCGCATGGCGGTAGTCGCCTTCGATGCGGAAGGTGAACCACTGCTTGGGCATGTAGTCGAAGGTCAGCGAAGTGTCCCACGCCTTGAAGGGATCCCCAGGATTGAAGGTAAAGTACGGAGAATTGATCGCCGCGGAAGAGGCAGTTTCTCCGTTGATTGGCGGGATCAGCACCAGGTACCGGCCGGGATTGTTGATCTGTCCGCCGCCGGGAGTCAAGGAAAACAAATCCTTGTGGAACCAGAACTTGTTGTAGATCATGTAACCGATGAAGCTCTGCTTGGGATTGCCGTGCGAATCGTTGTGGCAGCTTACACCCGCGCCGAACTCGCAGCCCAGGTCGCCCGTAAAGGTGAACCCCATCTTATCGAGGACCCTCTCGGGATGATCGTAATATTTGATCTCGATGCTATTGTCGGTGTGGATGCGGCCGCGGTTCGGCACGTATAGATCGTCGTGGCCGAGTGCGTATTCGTTGGAAACGATGTTCATCCACGGGAACGGGGTGTATTTAATCTGCCCGCCGATACCCTTCCTGGAGTTGGCGGAAGCGTAGGACTGCCAGCCGTTGATGAACCAGGGTTCCAGCTTCAAATGCGGCGTGGGGAAGAATTGGAGCCGAACGCCTTCGAAGAACCACGGAGTGTTGGAGGAAACGTAGGATGGCTGATAGGCCCAGTTATCGAAATTGTAATAGCTGAACAGACCAACGTAGGACATGAAGATACCCGCGTCCGCATTGATTCCGTACATTTTGTCCCAGTGGTAGCCGCCGTACGCTTCCGCCAGATAGCGGTCTGCGTCGTTTAAGTTCCATTGACCTTTGGCGGGGGTTGCGTCATTTCGAATGGTGGCCTCGGAATACTCGCCAAACTGGGTCATGAACCGGGCGCGGACGTTATCCCAGTGGAAGTCGCCGCCAATGCCGAGCTGTTCCAACTGGATTTCATTGGATCGAAAGAGCTCGCTCGAACCGCCCATCGAGTTGTCGACAGGCTTGTTGAAATCGTAGGTGTAGGTGATGTCGGCGCGGATTTCGGGAGTGAAGAACTTGGAGTCGAACGCCACGTCCTTATTGCGCGGATTGCCGTTCAGCCACGTCCAGTCGTAATCAGAAAATGGGGCGATCTTCTCCGGTGTGGTGGGCGCGGCTGGAGCCGCGGTTACGCCGCCTTGGGCCGGCGCGGCAGCAGCGGCCGTAGTCTGAGGATCGGGCTCCGAATTGGGATCCGGCGCTTCGTTAACGTTCCTCAAAGGAAGATCGAGGGTGCCGGTTTCGAGGGCCGCGATTTGTACGGTGGCCAATTTGTCGGAGAATCCGAATTTGCTAGCGACTACGAGGTAACGACCGGGCTCGAGGTCGGTAAGGGAGAAGAGACCGGCGCGATCGGTGACGGCCAATCGCCCGAGGGCTTTGGAGGAACCCTCGACTTTCACGCGCGCGTTCGCCAAGGGGACGCCGTGCAGGTCATGAACGCTGCCGGTAATGGACGCTGAGCCTGTGCGGACGGAAGGGACAAGCGATTGGGCAGACAAACAGAAATTCAGAGACACCAGAAGCAAGACCGAAGAAACTCTTTGAATCATGCAATCGATTTTGTGGCAGGCACCCTCAAAAAGGTATGAACGATTTCCTCAAGACGGTCTTATGGCAACCGTCTCCAAATGCTTGTTTACATGTGTTTACAAGGGCTTACAAAGGGACACTAGAAAGCTCTTATCGGGCTAGTAAAAACATTTGATGTCCCTGCTGGATTCTAAAGACCATAAGGCGGCCTAAAGAGCGCGAGCAGGGCGGAGTCCGATGGACGGAAGATTAGCGAAATGGTTAGAGACGCAGCTTGCCCTGGATCTGCATTACTTCGGGATAAAAGGATTCCTTTAGGGCGAGCCGGCCGATTTGCGCGTAGAAATCGACGCGTTTATCATCGGGCGTGATTTCTTTGGCGCGGGGGAATATGTAGAGGACGGTGACGAGATTGTTCCCCAGGTCGACGACATCGACGCGCTGCGGCGTGACGTCGTGTTTGCCCTCGCGCTTCAGCGCGGAGCGGCCCTTCAGCTCCGCCGCGAAGCCTTTCTCCGTTTGAGAAGGACTCTTGACGATCGGGACGTTATAAACGGCAACAGCGTAGCCGTCACCGTCGAACTCGAGCGAATTTTCTTCGCCGATTTTGAGTTCGGCGGCGCGGACCGGAAAGGCGCTTTCCCAACGGACTCTCACCCATCCAATGCGCCCGGCGTAAGCGTTCACGTCCTTGTGCATGGTTGCTCCGCCCATTCTTCCGTTAGCCCTGCGTTCGTCCTCATCTTCCGGCGGGAGCAGAACGGGGGTGGTCCTTTTCACCCACGGAGAATCGCTGAGGAATTCCTTGGCGTCGTCCTCAGTCCATTGCTCGACCGGTTTGTTCTTCCAACCGGCGTCCGCCGCCCAGAGAAGGCCGGCCGCGGCAAGAGCGAAAGTAAGAGGCAGCGCGCGGGAACTTGCGAATGAATTCATGGCTTACTTGTATGGCTCAACGCCAACGCCGGAGTCGGCGGGAAGTTTGACGGCGTCCGGGCGTCCGGCTTGTTGGCCTCGCGGACGGTAGCCGTTGGTCATCTGCGAGAAGAGCATGGCGGTGTCACGCACTCCGGCGTCGGCGGTATAACCGAGCGCGGTGCCCCTGAGCAGGAGCGTCTCATCGCGGCCCCTGGCTTCAAAAGGGTAATCGGTGATCATCCGTGCGTGCCCGACTCTAAGAATGACGTCGGCGGCTTCGACTCGATCGACGATCCGAATGTTGAGCCGTTGGAATACCTTGTTCGCCAGGAGCGCTTCCTTCACGTCCTCCGAGTCGAATCGAGCCCCGGCGTCAACGTCGATATAAAGCGTTTTAAAATCGCGAAGAGTCAAGCGCCGGTCTGTAGGCGGGTTGGGAATTGAGGCGACGAATTGACTGGCTCCGGACGCGGCAGGCTTCAATCTAGAAGGAGGGGGCTCAAGAACTTTGGTTTGCTCGACTGGGAGTTTCAGGCCGTGCCCGCTCCCGAACGATTTGGCCACCGCGCCATCGGCGAGGCCGGCGACGCTATCGATAGGGATCGCGAAATTGCCGGCGGGATTGGCAGAGATGACGAGGCCCAGCAAGGCTCCGTGGCTGTCGAGCAGAACGCCTCCGCAGGGCGAGACGGCCGCGGGCGTGGTGAAGCGGATCAAACGATAGCCTTTTCCGCCGCCGGGGATTTCGTCAGCCATGACGTAGCTCGAAACCGTGCCGGCTGAAGCGGTCCACTTAGGAGGCTCCGAGAGAGAGGCGAACGAGATGGGATCGCCGCCGGTGAAGGGGGCGGCGAGCGCCGGCGCGACCAGCGTGCCGGTGATCTTGATGGCGGCGACGTTTCGGCGAGAGTCCACGCCGAGCAATTGGACCTGGTCGAAAACCTCGCCGCTCTTCAGCCTAACCTGGACTTCGCGGGCGTCCTTGACCAGACGATACGAAGTCAGCAAGACGCCGTTGGCGCGAATCGCCACGGCCGCGCCGGCAACGGGCGGAACTTTATCGTCTTTGGCGGCGATCACGAGAGCGAGCGAGGAATCGGAACTGGCGCTGCTCGATGTGACCTGGCCTGATGTGACCTGGCCTGATGTGACCTGCGCGCGCGCGAAAGGAATGAGCACGAGCAGAGAGAGGGATGCAACTCGGAACCACATAAGAGCCTACAGCAATACTAACAGGCGGAAGGGGCAATTCTTATAAAAAATCCATAAAGACCTGCCGGAAATCTGTGGATACGAAGGTTTCAAGACGCAAGGTTAAAAGAAGAAGATCGCATCGCAGGCGAACATGAATTGATTCTTCTTAGTTCCGTTGTCGTAGGCCGGGACATCGTAGGAGCGTTCAAAGCGGAGTTCCGGGCGGAATAATACGGTAGTTCCAACCCAATGGCCCCAGCCGATGGTGTGCTCCGTATAGAGGGTACGGAAGCCGGTGCGCTGGCCCCTGAGGTCGTCGAAGACTTCGTTGCGGATGCTCATGTAGTCGCGCGGACCGAGCTTGCGTTCCACATAATTCAGGACGGCCCATTCCGGCGCGTAGCAGGTGACTTCATAGAGTTCATTGCAGACCGCGCCGTTGGCGCCGGTTTCAAGCAGGGTTTGGCCTGTAGGGTTGTTGACGTTGGGCGTATCTTTCTCGTACTGATACCAGGATTCGGTATCGGTGTGCCATTGATCGTTGAACTTGTGATACCAGGTCAGGTAGTAGGCGGTGAGGTTGTTGTAGGCGTATTTGCCGTCGTTGAGGGTGTTGTCGCAGGCATAGATGTTATCGCCGCCGCCGTGGAAGTAGTAACCGAGGCAGGTGTTAAGAGTCGCCTTGGCATCCTTGGTCCAAGGAGCGGCGTCACAGCCGGATGAGACACCAATCTGCCACAGCCAGTGCTTGCTCAACTGCGTGGTGATGTTCATGCCGGACTGGGTATAGCAATCGAACGTATAGGTGAGCGAATGCGTGTACGTGTAGTTGTTGGGCGCGAGCTGGGCTTCGATGTCGGGCAGCGAGATGTAGCGGCCAATGCGGATGTTCATGCCATCGGCGACCTGGGGAACATAGAGATCGAAGTAGGCCATCGGAATATCGAAGCCGTTTTCCTGGTTCTTGCCGAGGAGCTGGTTGCTGAAGATACCTTCGGAAGTGGTGTAGCGGTAATCCAAGCCGTAGATCGGAGCGATGCGAAAGCCCCAATCGATGTGGTCAGTTTGGACGGTATCGGGCTGCCGATCGATGTAGAGCACGGCCTGATCGAGGGTGATGGAGTTTCCGCGCTCGGCGTAAGCCGCGGGGAAGTTGGAGTAGCCGCCCTCTTTAGACGTGCTGACGTTAAAGCCGCCGTTGAGCCAGCCGTAGATCTGGACGCCGCTGTTCTTCCAGGCATCGCCCTTCGACCCGCTCCAAATTGCCTGCATCAAGGGAGCGGATTGCGTGAAGGGTTGTCCAATGGTCACGCTTCCGCCGTAGGGCCACATGGTGAACGGGAACGGCGGGTCCGACTCAGGCGCGGCGAAGCCGCGATATGCGGGAGCGGGGCCGGGGTCGGCATTTGGATCGGAGGACCAATCGTTCGAATAGGCTTTGAACAGCCGACCGAAAAAATTACCGGCGAGCGGGGGCGTGGTAGATCCCGCAGTGGGGGAAGGAGTGATCGCAGAAGAAGCGGCGGGGGATGCGGCGATCGGAGATGGAGCGATCGCATTGGCTGCTCCACTACCGGCTGCGCCAGCAGCCGTCGCGCCACCAGCCGGTGCGAGGGTATTGGCGGCGAGCGGTTGCGAGCCAGCAGGGGCGGCTAATCCCGCGGCGGCTTCTGCCTCCGATCCGGTCTGAGCGTATACGCAGCATAGCCCCGCACACGCGAACGTAATAAATAGAATTCTCATTCTGGAGGGGACCTTAGGAGCCCCGACGAGCCCGCCAGCCGCTAATCGTTTGTCCAAGCCAGCCTTGCAGGCTCGATTCGAATGGCCAACCTTCCGACTAGGGAGGAGCGTCCCTCACCAGGACGTTGCCACGGCAGAACTGGGGCGCGGCGGTTTAAGCTGCGGCACCCGGGGATCAAGATTGGGCCGGGGCTGTTACCTAACGCAGCAGCTGACGTGCCCCAAGTATGCGAGCTGGACGCTGAAAAAGTCATAAAAACCATGAATGTTTCATAAACGAATTTTTGAATAGGGTTCATACGAAATGCGGATGAAAGGGCGTTGGCGCCTCTCTCATCCGCATCGGAAGCATCAAAATGTTATCAACAGATTGCAGCCGAACCCTCCAATCGAACGATTAAAGGTTAGAGCTGGAGCTTGCCGGCGATCTGCATCTGGTCCGGATAAAAATACTGCGCGAGCGAGAGGCGCCCGAGAATGGCCGTGAACGTGAGGCGCCGCTCCGCGACCGTGATTGCATCGGCGCGAGGAAACATGTAGACGACTGTGGCGAGGCCGTTATCCTGCGGCAGAACATCCACGCGGGTGGGGCGGCGGTCCTTGCGGCCCTCGGATTTCAGGAAGGCGTCCTTCTGAAGGTCGCGCGGCAGAGTCTTCTGGTTCGGGTTCAGGCCGGGGACGTCGTAAATGGCGATGGCGTAGAGTTCGCTGTCGATTTCGGGCGAGTCCTGTTCACGCGCTTTTGTCTCGGCGGTGCGAACGGGAGAGGCGCTTTCCCAGCGAATTTCGAGCGGTTCGGTCATGCTGGGCCGGCGGCCATGCCGAGTAGGCTGAGATCCGCCCAGTCCTAGCAGGGAGCCCGCGCTCAGCCCATCGATGCCAAGGCCCTGGCCCGCGCCCATCACGCCGCCGTCGCGATGGGAGAATTCGCTGCGATTGGGGAGCAGAGCGGGCGTGGCTTTGCCGACCCAGGGCGAGGACGCGAGAAACTGCTTGGCATCGGCTTCAGACCATTTGTCGGTTGGCTTGGATCTCCAACCGGGGTCGGCCGCGAGCAGCAGGATCCCGGCGGACGCGAGTATCGACGGCAATGATATTCGTCGCATTTGTTTCCTCCTGGTATTCCGGGCCTTAGAGCTTGACCATTAGAGCGAAGATCCAGCGGCGTTCCTGCTTGACCAGGTCGGGGTACCAGACGCCGCCGTCGTTGCCGCACAGACCCTTGCTAAGCACCGCAGATCCGGACGAGGTGCCGTCGTTGCAGGCGTAATACTGCGGCGAACCGTTGTTTCCGCCGGGAGGCGTCATGCCGCCGGGACCGGCAAAAATCGGCTGCTGGGAGCCGCGTTGGGTCCATTCAACCTTCCAGGTCACCCATTGGCTGGGCATGTAGTCGAACGACAACTGGAAGTCATAGGCCCGGAACTGATTGCCCGGATTCTCCGTGAAATACGGCGTGCCGCTGGTGGCGTTGGCGCCGTTGATCGGCGGGAGCAGAGCGAGGTAGCGTCCCGGGTTATCCACAACACCGCCACCGTAGCTGAAGGCGAACTTATCGCCGAACCACATCCGCTGATAGGCCATGATGCCGGCGAAGTTCTGGGCCGGCGGGCGGCCGTTTACGCCGCCGTGCGTACACACCACCGCCTGGCCGGGCACCGCGGTGCCGCCGGTCTCGCAACCGAAATCCTCGGTGATGGTCATTGCCATCCGGTTGAAGGTCCTCTTGGGATTCTCATAGAATTTCCACTCCTGGCTCCAATCCGCGTGATACCGCGACCGATTGTCGTTGCCCAAAGTGTCGCGGCCCAGGGTGTAAGTATTCCAGACAAAGTCGAGGTTTCCGGTGGGCCGCCACAGAATCTGGCCGCCGACCCCTTCACGGCCGTTGTACTTGGCATAGGTCTGCCAGCCGTTGATCAACCAGGGTTCGATCTTCAGCTTGTTGGTGGGGAACCACTGCGCGCGTATTCCGGTGAAAAACCAGGGCGTGTTCGAGGAAACGTAAGACGGCTGGTAGGTCCAGTTGTCAAAACTGTAGTAGCTGAACAGACCGATGAAGGACAAGAAGTCGCCGACCTGAATGTTCAGGCCATGCTGGACGTTGATGTGATAACCGGCATACATCTCAGTCAAGTAACGGTACGCATCGGCGAGGTCCCATTGGCCGACGCTATAGCTGGCGTCGTTGCGGGGAACGGCGGTGGCAACGGCGCCGAACTGGGTCAAGATGCGGCCCTGCATGTTGCCGGCGTGAAAATCGCCGCCGACGCCGAGGGCCTGAATGACGAACTCACCGGTGCGCTCACCTTCGGTAGTTTCATCGAGAGTGTGGTCGATGGGGTGGTTGTAATCGTACATGTAGTTGGTATCGACGCGAAATTCTCCGGAGAAGTATTTGCCGTCGAGCACTTCATCGTGGTTGCGAGGATTGGAGAGCATCCAGGTGAAATCGGCGAAGGCGAAAGGAGTATCCAGGTCGACCGTCGGAGGCGCGGCCGGCGCCGCAGCCTGAGCGGCCGGCGCTGGAGCGTCTTGAGGATCCGGAGTGGGGGCAGCCGGAGCCTGAGATCCGGCGTCGTCCGCGGCGCCATCGGTAACCGGGAGTTTGACCGGGGCAACGTCCGAGGAGGCGGTTTTGCTGGTCTCCTCAGCGGGCTTCGCGTCACCTGCAGGCTGCGCGGGATCCGCAGACTTTGCCTGATCCGGAGACTTGGCGTCATCCGCAGGCTTGGCCTTGAGTTGCTGCTCAAGCTCATCGATGCGCTTCTTCATTGCGTCGAGCTCTTTTTGAGCATCGGGAGCAGCTTGGACCTTGGACGAGCCTGAAGACTGCTGAGCGAACGCTGCGGGAACGCCAACCAACCCGGCGAATACAATTCCACTGATCACTGCTTTGCTGCGGTTTTTAGTAAAACTACACATAAATATCCTTTCCGGAGTGATTTCACTCATACCGCGCTCCCCGCTTAGAAAGGGCAGTCCTAGCCTAAAGCAGCCCGGTTAAGGATGTCCTGAAGGTCTGCTAAAAAACTTATAAACGTACCGGCAGCCGGACCTTATTCCATTCACGCGGTGTGAAAACCGATACCGGCCACAAAGGCCGGGAAGGATTCAGGCCGGAACGCTCGCCTAAAACGCTTGACTGTCCAGATAAACGGAATTTCAGGGGTCGCCTAGCCGGACTGGGGCAGGCATCAGAATTCAACGATGGTCGAGAACTCCAGTAGAACCAGCAGTTCCCAACGGTTTGCTTGTTGACCTAGTATGCGGGGGGAGACATAAAAAAGTCATAAAAGCAAAGCGGCGAGATGAGAGAATTTTTGTATGAGCCTTATTTCTTCTTTAGATATGTCCAGGACCCCACAGGCTTTTCCTGGAATCGAAAGGCTTTCATGATACATGGGAGCGCCTCGGCCAAGCGCCATGAAGTTTGGTGCGGGAGATGCCCGAAGGTTCGAGAAGCGCAGGGCGTGCATCGTATTGCAATTGAAGCGGAAGGCAGGACAGTCCGGCCATGCAATGAACTGCATAAGGCGTGAAAAAGTCCTGAATGCCCGCGCGGTTTTTATGCCTTTTTCATAACACTTCCGCTAACTTCGTGTCTTAAGAACGAAGATTCAAAGAAGGAGGAACTTAGCGGGGCTGAAAGCGGCGCTTGGGGGAACGTTGAGATAATTGACGCATCCATGTTCCCGACTCTCCGACGCGCAAACCGGAACCCCGTCGTCATGGCCTCCCTCGGCATCGTCGCCGTGGCTGCGTTGACATGGGGATGCTTTCTGCTGCATGTGGACTTTGCGACTGCGATCCCTCTCTACTTGCTGGTGGTCGTGGTGCAGTCGCTTTCGGGGAGTTTCGCTTGGTCCGCGATCGTTTCCACTCTGGCCGTAGGATGTTTGGATTTCTTTTTTGTAGAACCGGTATTCACGTTCCGCATCGCGACGCCGCTGAACGCAGTGGCGCTGATCGCGTTTCTGATGACTTCGTTGGTCATCACCAACTTAGTGACCCGGGTTCGCACGGAGGCTAAGGTTTCCGCGCTTCAAAAGGATCGGATTGACCGTCTGTACCATCTGGCGCAGCACCTGTTGGCGATTGAGCCGGAACTGGCGGTGGGGGAACGGTTGCTCGAACCGTTCGCGGGAGTGTTCGGGACGCGAGCGGTGTGTATTTTCGACGCGGAAAGCGGGGACCTGCAGATGGTGGGAGCATCGCGCGCGCAATTGCCAGAACGTACCCGCAACGCCTTCTATCAGGAGAAGGACGGGGACGATGCGGCGAGCCAGGTTTCGGTGCGATGTCTTCGCGTGGGTGGAAAGACGACGGGGGCGATGGGATTCGAAGGGCTGGAGGATCCGAAATTGACGGCGGGGCCACTGATTTCGCTGGCGGCGGCGTCGCAGGAGCGGACGCGGGCTTTCCGCAAAGCGAGCGAGGCGGCGGCGGCGGCGCAGACGGAAGTGTATCGCTCCGCCATCTTGGACGCGCTGGCGCATGAGTTTAAGACTCCGCTGGCGACGATTCTTGCGGCGGCGGGAGGAATTCGGGAGACGGGGTCATTGAAGGCGGAGCAGTTGGAGATGACGGACACGGTCGAATCGGAAGCCGCGCGGCTGGGGAATCTGACATCGCGGCTGCTGCGCGTGGCTCGGCTGGATCAGGAAGTGGTAAGGCCGCTGCTGGAAGTCACGGACGCCGAAACGTTGGTGAGCGACATCGTGGAACAGTACAAGCGCACGCCGCTGGACCGCCAGGTCACGTTCGTGCGCAAGAGCGGGACGGCGGAGATCTCCGCGGACGCGGAGCTACTGCGCCTGGCGCTGAGCCAGCTATTGGACAACGCCTGTAAGTATTCGCTGCCCGATTCCGAGATCAAAGTGGAGATGGAGGCGCAGGGCGACTTGGTGTTCGTGCGCGTTTCCAACAGCGGGAGCTCGATTCCAGAGGCGGAACAGAGCCGGATTTTCGACCGGTTCTACCGCGGAGCGGAGGCGCGGCGGTTCACCACGGGTTCCGGGCTGGGGTTGTATGTGGCGCGGAAGATCGCGCTGGCGCATGGCGGAATGCTGGACCTGGATATCGGCCGGATCCACGAGGGCGTAACGTTCTACCTGGCGATACCGAGGGCAAAAGGAGAGTTAGATCATGGCGACCGTGCAGATACTTCCACAACCGTGTAGCGTGCTGGTGGTGGACGACGAGCCGTCGCTCCGGAAGGTGCTGCGTACGTCGCTGAGCGCTTGCGGATTCACGGTGGACGAGGCGCGCAGCGGCGAAGAGGCGCTGGGGCTCGCACAGAACCAGATTTTCGACCTGATTCTGCTGGACGTGAACATGCCGGGGATTGGCGGCGTGGAGGCATGCCGGCGGATCCGCGACATGTCTCCCCGGTCGGGGATCGTGATGGTGACGGTGCGCGACCAGGAAGACGACAAGGTGCACGCGCTCGAGGCAGGCGCGGACGATTACGTGACCAAGCCGTTCCGGCTGCGGGAACTGATCGCGCGGTTGCGGGCCGTGCTGCGACGCACGCGCGCGGCGGATTCTCAAGAACCTCCGGTGCTGCAGGCGGGCAATCTTTCGATGGATCTGCACCGGCGAATTCTATGGCGCGGGGGCAAGCAGGTTCACCTTTCGCCCAAGGAGTTCGAATTGCTGGCGTACATGATGCAGAATCAGGGCGCGCCGCTGACCCACGTCAAGCTGCTGCGGTCGGTGTGGGGTCCGGAGTACGGAAATGAGCTGGAGTACTTGCGGTCCTATGTCCGCATGCTGCGAAAGAAGATCGAAGACGATCCGGCCAAGCCGGATTACATTCTGACGGAGCCGTGGGTGGGCTACCGGTTCCGGAATCCGTCCGATAGCGAGGCTCCCTTGCCTGTTCCGGCGGCTACGGTAGCGGAGTAGGCCTGCTGTAAACAATAAATCTTTCTTTTAATCAAAGAGATAAGTCAAAGGGACGACTGTCTTTTGTGTTGTTTTTATGACTTTTTTATCTCATTGGAGGCACACTACTCTTGTCCCTTGCCATGTGAGCAGCGGCTGACGGAGGCGGAGAGTGGGCCCGGGAGCGAACCTAGCGGTCAGCTTGAGCAAGATCCGATTGGATCAATTGCAGGAAGCTATCCGCGCCAATCAAGTAAGTTTCCCGTCTCAGGTACCGGTGTTTATTAAGCATGCGGCCGGCACGCAGCAGTGCCACGTAGTGCTGCTGTATTTTGTGCGGGGATGGAGTTGCGAGCGGATCGCGAAGCGCTATAACGTCACGCGGCAGCATATCTGGCAGATGGTGAGCGAATGGCGACGGCACGCCGTGGCGCTGGGATATCTGCAAGCGATCCCGCCGCCGGAGTCGCTACGGCCGCCGCAACCGGCGCGGATGCGGACTCCAGCCCGGCCGGTTCGCAAGGTGACGCCTGTACCGGCGCCCGCCGAACCAGAACCAGCGCTGGCGCTCACGTGATTTAATTCCCGTCGATTTTGCCGGCTCCGGGCCACGGGTTGGCGAAACGCGGATCGCGCAGGAGTTCCCGGTCAGTCAGGGTCTCCAGAAACGCGATCAGATTCTTGCGCTCCTCAGCGGAGATTTCGAATCCGCCGATCAATGGATCTTTATTGAGATTGGAGTGCTGGCGGCCGCCGACTGCGTAATGATCGATCACGGCGTCGAGGGTCGCGATGCTGCCGTCGTGCATGTAGGGCGCGGTGATGGCGATATTGCGCAGAGTGGGAGTTTTGAATTGAGCCGTGTCGTTGGGCGCGAGATTCACCGCCGTGTTGTGAAAGGCGATCCTTCGGTCCGCGTTCTGCTCAGACACGGTCGCGTCGCTGAAATTGAACCCGCCGTGGCAGCGGAAGCAGTGCAGATGCTGGTTGAAAAAAAGCTTCTCGCCCTGCTTGGCGGATTCGGAGACGGCTGAATCGTCGCCGCCGTAATGGTACCGGTCGTAGGTCGAGCGGGCGGAGATGATGGAGCGTTCGAAGCTCGCGATGGCGCGCGTCACGTTGGGAATGGTGAAGGGGTCGGCGTCTTGCGGGAAAGCGGCGGCGAAAAGGGATCGGTATTTCGTGTCGGCGCGAATGGTACCGATAAAGGCCGGGGCGCCTTGCGGGAGACCGAGCTCGATGGGGCGGTCGCCGAACATGGGCACAAGAGCCTGATCTTCGAGGCGCGAAAGGCGCTGATCGACCCAGGTGAGAGAACCGCTGTAGGCGATGTTCACCAAACTCATCGCGCCACGAGTGTGGGATTCGCCGCTTGCGCCGAGTCCGGTGGCGCGGCCGTCGGTGAAGGCGAGCTCCTGCTTGTGGCAGGCCGCGCAAGAGGCTTTGCCGTTGACGGACATGCGGGCGTCATAGAAAAGATAGCGGCCGAGCTCGACTTTGGCCGCGGTCATGGGGTTGTCGGGCGGGACGTAGGGAACGGGGAAGCCCTTGGGGAGATTCCACTGATAATCCGGTTCGGCGGAGCGGGCGTGGCGGGCCAATGGCGCGAGCGCGATAAGCGCGGCTAAGGGCAGGAGTGCGCTGGGCGACCTCACTTGAGTAGACGAATGACCTGCAGGGTTTCGAGCATGCGGACGGAGCGGGCTCCGGCTTTGTCGTTGGGGCAGACGATGCGGAAGGGGCCTTGGTATTCGAAAAGAGGTTTGCCATCGCGCTTGTCGGCGACGAGGATTTGTTCGTTGGCGAAGGCTGCATCAAGCTCGCCTATGGCGAATACGACTTGATAGCCGTCCTGGGCTTTGGCGAGAACGTAGCTGGCGAGGGCTTTCCCGCGGAGCTGGCCCCCGAGGGGCGCGCCGGCTTTCTTGAGAATCTCGCGCAGAGGAACGCCTTCGTATTGGACCTTGGAGCCGTCTTCTTCGGAGACCGAGACGGTTTCGCGAGGCATGGCGGCGAGGTCGGCGGCGGTGAGGGTGAGAGGAGTCGCGACGTCGCCGGTGATGGAGAGAGAGGGCGCGGCCTTGGGCGCTTGGGCGGAGGCGAAAGCGGCGGCGAGGAAGAGGGCGGACGCAAGGAGGATTCGGTTCGGCATGTTCGATTGTCCCTTATAAGAGTCATACCGCATCTTTAGATGTCAGTGTGAGGATTGGTATGATCGGGCCGGAGGTTCAGATATGGCATTATCGGCACGAAATCAATTGCCTGGGGTAGTGGAAGAGATTCAGACAGACAACATCATGGCGCACGTGGTGGTGAAGGTGGGCGATAACGTGATCGAAAGCATTATCACGCGGCATAGCGCGGACGAACTGAAAATCAAGAAGGGCGACCGGGTGAAAGTAGTGGTGAAGTCGACCGAAGTGATGATTCAGAAGGACTGAAAAGGTTAGCCGCGGATAACGCGAATAACACACATAAGAAAACCGTAGGGTCATTGGGGGCGGGAATGGCACGAGGGCTTTGGCAGGATGTGCGGTTTGCGTTGCGGCAACTGCGGCTGAATCCGGGATTCGCGGCAGGGGCGGCGCTTCCCTTGGTGCTCGCAATAGGCTGCGTGGGCGCGGTGCTCGCGCTCTCGGACGGAGTGCTGTTTCGGCCGACGGGCGTGCACGATCCGGCGCGGGTCGCGGCGATCTATACGTTTTCTCGCGCGCAAAATCGATACCTTTCGGAATCGTATCCGGATTTTCGAGACATAAGCGGGCTTTCGGAGCTGATCGAATCCTCGGCAGCGTACGTGCGAGGCGCCTTCAGCGTGAGGACGGGCGAGGGCGCGGAGTTGTTGAACGCGGAGTTGGTGACCGGCGATTATTTTCGAGCCGCAGGCGTGACGCCGGCAATCGGGAGGGCGCTGACGCCAGACGATGATCGGGCGGGAGCGGAGCCGGTCGCGCTGGTGAGCTATACGGCGTGGGAGAGCCGGTATGGGCGCAGTCCGGCGGTGATCGGGTCGGTGGCGTGGATCAACGGAGTGCCGTTCACGATTGTAGGCGTGATGCCGCGCGGGTATCAGGGAATGCTGCTCGATTGGTATCCGGACTGTTCGTACTGGATTCCGTTCGCTGACTTCGGCCGGGTGTTTCCAGGGAACGCGGCGTCCTATTACGAAACGCGCCGGGACGCGCAGATGCTAATGATGCTGGCTCGGCTGCGGCCGGGAGTGAAGGTTTCGCAGTTGCAGGCGGCGCTGGACGTGCTGGCTCCGCGAGTGGCGGCGAAGCCGGATTACCGATTCGCGGCGCTGGCCGCGGCTGAGGCTCGATTCTTCCCGGCGTATCGCGCGGGGACGATCCGGTATTTGTGGATGCTGCTGGCGGTCGCGATGGCGGCGGTTGCGATTGCGTGCTTCAATCTCGCGGGTTTGTTGCTGGCTCGGGCGTCGGCAAGAGAGAAGGAGATCGCGGCGAGGCTGGCGGTAGGCGCGAGCAGGTGGCGATTGCTGCAACAGTTCGTGGTGGAGAATGCGGTGCTGGCGGTGTGCGCGTGCGCGCTGGCAATTCCGGTGGCGGCGGCGGTGAGCCCGTGGGTAGCGAGCGCTCCGATCGTGCACGGGTACACGGTGACGCTGGATTCGAGCACGGATTGGCGGGCGCTGGGAGTGGGCATGCTCGCCGGGATGGTGACCGCGGTGCTAGGTGGATTGGTTCCGGCGCTGAAGGCGTCGCGAGGGGACATTGCGTCGGGTTTGAAAGCAGGACGGACACCACGGCTTGGGCTGGCGGACTTCTTCATAGCGGCGCAGATTGGATGCGCGATGACGGTGCTGGTTCCGGCAGCGATGGTGGCGAACGACGTTCGGGAACTGAGGCGGGCTCCGCTGGGGTATGAGGCTCGGGGCGTGCTGCTGGGGACGTTGAATTTGTATGGCGGCGGAGTGGGATCGGCGGATCGGATGGATCGGGTGGCGCACCAGCTCTTGGACGAGTTGCGCGCACAAGCTCCGGCGGCCGCACTCGCTTCAGAAGCGCTGCCGACTACGATGAGAAGCGCGTTGGATGTTCAGCCAGACGCGGCGACGGGCTCGTGGACGCCGCTCGCGTACGATTGGGTCTCCGACGGGTACTTCGAGTTGCTGCACACGCCGGTGGTGAGTGGGCGCGGGATTGTGGGTTCGGATGACAGGCGCTCGCGACCGGTTGCAGTTGTGAATCAAGCGGCGGCGGCGCTGCTATGGCCGGGCGAGAATCCGGTGGGCCGGCGGTTGAGGTTCCGGCAGGGAAACATGGAGCGTGAGGTGGCCGGGGTGGTCCAGGACTCGCGATTTCGGCCGTTGGGAATCGCGGGCGCCGCGCAACCGTGCGTGTTCCTTCCTCTATTCCAACGAGACGGCCCGACCGGGGTAAACATTCATGTGCGGACCGCGGGCGAGCCGCTACTGTTTGCCGGGACGCTGCGAAAGATCGCGGCGGGGATTGCTCCGAATGCGTCGCTTTCCGATATTCGGACGCTCGAGGAACAGAGCGAGAGCGGGCTGAAGCCGATGCGCGTGGCGGAAGAGGCGACCGGAGCGGCGAGCTTGCTCGGGATGATGCTGGCGGCGGCGGGCGTGTTCGCGAGCGCGGCGTATCGAGTGATTGGGCAGAGGAAGGAGATTGCGATCAGGATCGCAATTGGGGCGGAGCCGCGGCGGGTGATTTTGAATTTTGCGTCGCGAGGATTGTGGATCGGGTTCGCGGGCGCCGTGCTGGGGCTAGCACCGGCGGTATGGGGCGCGGGATTGCTGCGTGCGTCCGTGAACGGAACCGGGTCGCCGGAAGCGTGGGTGTTCATCGCGATGGGAACGGCGCTGGGGTTGGCGTCGATGGCGGCGGCATGGGCGGCAGCTAGGAGAATCGCGAGGGTGCAGCCGGCCGAGGTATTGAGGGTGCAGTAGAGCGCGGGCTGAACGTACTCGATGGCCGGTATATCATAATTAGTAGTATGGCTAGGAAGAGCGCCGCTGGCCCTGCCTCAGATCCTGAACTGTTGATTCTGTCGAGCTTGGCTGCGGGACCTAAGCATGGGTACGGCATCATGCTGGACGTTCGCACGTTTGCCGGTATCGAGCTGGGACCGGGAACGCTATACAGCGCCATCACACGTCTTGTCGAAAACGGCTGGATAAGGCCGCAGGAAGCGCAGGGGCGGCAGCGGCCGTACGAGCTGACTGGCAAAGGAACCGAGCATCTGCGGGAGCAGTTGGAGAGTATCCGCGAGATCGCGAAGGTGGGTTTGAGGAGGCTGCGAACCGCATGAGCATCAAAGCGCTCGTCGTTCGAGGGACGCTGCGGCTTTATCCGGCGCGATGGCGCGCTGAGTACGGGCAGGAACTCGAGGGGCTGCTGCTGCTCGGTCGATTGACTCCCCGCGCCATTGCCGATGTGATTCTGAGCGCGATCCGGGAACGGTTGAGGATCGAACCGGCATGGAAGGTCTGCGGCAGCTCCGTATTCGCGTTGACTGTTGTGGGCATCTTCGTGAACAACACGAGGCCGCCTTCGGCAGAGGTTTTCGCGACCTACCGATGCGTGTTGTGTTTCTTCGTCTTCATGGCGGGATTTCTGACGGCGTGGCGAAATCCAAAGGCAAGCTCGGCCCTGGCGGGGGTGAAGACGAGCCTGCTCGGGTATGTCCCGGAGATCGTGACGATGTGCCTATGGGCGATCGGCACTTTCCACCCTCTGCTAACTAAGGTTCCGGGTCCATACGGGTTCTCAGAAATGCGGCTGGCACTGTTTTCCGCAACGGCCCCCGATTACGCAATTCGTGATGCGGCTGGGCCGGCCTTGCTGCTCGCCATCATCGCGGAATTAGCTGTCCTCGGGGTGTGGGGCTTGCTAATCGGTGGTATTGGCGGGCAAGTGGGACGGGCTGTCTTGTTTATTTCAGATCGTTTCTTCCAGAAGCCGAAGCTTCAATAAAAGATTTCGAGTTCGACGGGAGATCCGGCACGGCAGCCCAGTTTGTGGGCGGCGGAGACCTGGTCGGCGGAGATTTCGAGGTAGCCGGAGCTGCCCTCGATGGCGACGACTTCGCCTAGGCCGGCTTCGGCGTAGGTGAGCGCGAGACGGCGAACGATTTGGTTGCCGGCGAGGATTTCGAAGGGGCGCGTGCGGAGCTCGGCGAAATCCTTCATGTGGAAATTGGTGATGAGGTTGCCGAACCGGTCGACGTGGAGGATGGTCCCGGTCCATCTTCTCGCTTTTATTCCAGAGGGTTTCTTGGTTTCCGCGGGTTTGAGAGAGGCACTGCGGATGGCGTCGTCGACCAGCTTGCCGAAGCGGGTTGGTGTAACTCCCTTGGCGAGATGGGCGGCTGCGGGGGCAAACACGTCGCGACCGTGGAATGTTCTCGAGACCTTCTTCAGGGCAAGTGCGGAATTCTTGATCGCACGGACCTTGTGCGGACCTGAATCGTAGAGAAAGCTGAAGACGCCGTTATCGGGACCGATGAAGCGATGGCCCTGGGCCTCGACAAGAATCGGGCGGCGCGTGGTCCCGACGCCGGGGTCGACCACGACAAGGTGGATAGTCTTCTTCGGGAACCAGCGGTAGGCTTCGGCGATGGTGAAGGCTGCTTCGTTGATTTGGAACGGCGCGATTTCATGGGTGATATCGACGATGGTCACACGCGGTGCGAGGCCTAAGATAACGCCTTTCATGACGCCGACGAAGTGGTCATGAGTGCCGAAATCGGTAGTCAGTGTAATTAACATGCCTTGCTAAGATTGTATTTAAATGCGTCGGTACTACTTCGATCACAACGCTACGACGCCCATTGCTCCGGAGGTTCTGGAGGCGATGATGCCGGCAATGACCGAAACGTACGGGAACGCGGCGAGCTTGCATCATCACGGGCAGGAAGCGCGCAGGCTGCTGGACCAGGCTCGGAGGGAAGTCGCGGCGTTCTTGGGCGCGAATCCGAAGGAGATCGTTTTCACCAGCGGAGGGACGGAATCGGACCAGATGGCGATTCTGGGCCGGCGGCATGTGATCACGACGACAATCGAACATCCGGCAGTTCTCAATGCGGCTAAGCAGAACGAGCAAGTGACGCTGGTCGAAGTGGACAGCCGGGGCTTAGTCGATCCGGACGATATTCGCAAAGCACTACGTTCCGGCAACGATCCGCGGCCCGGTGTCTCGCTGATTAGCGTGATGCACGCGAATAATGAGCTCGGGACGATTCAGCCGATTGAAGAGATCGCGCGAATCGCGCGTGAGGCGGGGGTCGATTTCCACTCCGATGGAGTGCAAGCGGCGGGGAAGATGGCGGTAAATGCGAAGGCGCTCGGCGTGGATTTGTACTCGATCGCGGCGCACAAGTTTTATGGGCCAAAGGGAGTCGGGGTGCTGTTTGCGAGGGATCGCAGACGGCGAGCGGGCACGGACAACGTCGCGGGGGCGGTGGGGTTTGCTGCGGCGGCTCGGTTGGCGATGAAGCACGGCGAGGAGGAGAACGCTCGACTGGTGACGTTGCGGGACCGGCTGGAGCAGTCGGTGCTGGACCGAATTTCGGGGACGCATGTGAACGGAGCAGGAGCGCTTCGCGTGGCAAACACGTCGAACTTGCGATTTGACGGGATCGATACGGAGCCTTTGCTTATCGCACTCGATCTGAGGGGATTTGCGGTGTCGAGCGGGTCGGCGTGCTCGAGCGGCTCGCAGGAGCCGTCGCATGTGCTGCAGGCGATCGGGTTGACGAAGG
>JASHRP010000607.1 GCA_030037375.1 Bryobacteraceae bacterium
CCGTCCATATTCGGAAAAGCTGAAAGCCGCGCAATCCTCCACGCATCTTTCCGACGCCGTGGTCTGCGCCGCCGGCGCTCTCTCCGGCCGCGCCGTCCAAATTTGCGCCATGGAATCGAAGTTTATCGGCGGCAGCATGGGAGCCGCGGTCGGCGAAAAGGTCACCCGCGCGGTCGAGCGCAGCCTCGCCCAGCGCCAGCCGCTCGTCATCGTCTCGGCCACCGGCGGCGCGCGCATGCAGGAAGGCGCCGTCAGCCTGATTCAGATGGCCAAAATCTCCGCCGCGCTCATGCGCCTGGATGAAGCCAAAATCCCCTACATCAGCGTTCTCACCGACCCCACCACGGGAGGCGTCACCGCCAGCTTCGCCATGCTCGGCGATTTGAACATTGCCGAACCCGGCGCGCTTATCGGCTTCGCCGGCCCCCGCGTCATCGAGCAGAGCATGCGCACCAAGCTCCCCGAAGGCTTCCAGCGCAGCGAATTTCTTCTCGACCACGGCTTCCTCGACGCCGTGGTCAAGCGCGCCGATTTGAAGAACTACATTACGCGCGCGCTACACTTCTTCTGCGATTAAGGCCAAGCCCGCTCTTCGCCCTCACCCCTCCCCTCACCATGGCGGACATCTCGCTTGAATTCCTCCAGTCACCTGGCCGGAAACCAAGCGGTTGAGAGTTGGCATTGCGGCACTAAGTCCACGACCGGGAACACGCGGATTATTCCGCCGGAAGCGAGCTTTCCCAGGCGAGCGCCAACTTCGCGTTTTGCGGGTGAACACAAAGATCTCGGCTGCCCATCGGTAGCTGTGCTAGCCTTGGCCGAGGTGGCGGAAAAGCCTACAGTTCTGGTTACGGGGTCGTGTGGCCTGATCGGTTCACAAGTGGCCATGTATTTCGCCTCCGAAGGCTACGCGGTTTGGGGAATCGACAGCAACCATCGCGCGGAGTTTTTCGGCCCGGAAGGCGACACAAGCTGGATGCTGGAGCATTTGCGCCAGCACATACCGGATTATCGTCACGATGCTCTAGACATTCGGAACCGCGAGTGCCTGCTTGCGCGCATGAAAGAACTGCGTCCTCGCGTGATTGTTCACGCGGCGGCGCAGCCGTCCCACGACCGTGCGGCTTCCATTCCGTTTCTCGATTTCGAAGTGAATGCGCTTGGCACCTTGCACCTGTTGGAAGCAGCGCGGCGATTTTGCCCGGAATCGCCCTTCATCTTCATGTCGACGAACAAGGTGTATGGCGACCGGCCGAACTCGATACCTCTCCGGGAACTGGAGACGCGCTGGGAATACCGCGATCCGGCTTGTGCGCACGGCATCGCCGAAGACTTTTCCGTCGACCAGAGCACGCATTCGTTGCTTGGCGCTTCAAAGCTGGCCGCCGATGTGATGGTCCAGGAGTACGGGCGCTACTTCAACATGCCGACCTGTTGTTTACGGGGAGGCTGCCTGACGGGACCGAATCATTCCGGCGTCGAATTGCACGGCTTTCTGAGCTATCTTCTCAAATGCAACGTAGAAGAACGTGAATACCGCGTGTACGGCTATAAAGGGAAGCAGGTCCGCGACAACATCCACGCCGCCGACGTTGCTCGGTTTATTCTCCATTTTGCCCGGGCGCCCCGCGTTGCGGAGGTCTACAACCTCGGTGGAGGCAAGTCGAATTCCTGCTCCATCCTTGAAGCTTTCCAAATGGCGGAGGCGATCACCGGCAAGAAAATGAAATGGCGCTATGTGGAAGAGAACCGGATTGGCGACCACATTTGCTATTACAGCGACCTTCGCAAAATGCAGGCGCACTACCCAGCTTGGATCATCACTAAGCCTCTGGACGCTATTTTCCGGGATATCGCGAACAGCTGGACGGAGCGGTTAGTGTCCAACGTCTGATGCGCATCCTCATCACCGGAGTCTGCGGATTCGCCGGCAGCTCCATCGCGGAGTCTCTGCTTGAGCGGCGCGAGAATGTGGCGATCATCGGAGTCGATAATCTTAGACGTCCCGGTTCGGAAATGAATCGTCGCCGTCTTCGCAAGCTGGGAGTTCAGTTTATACATGCGGATATTCGCGCCGCCAGCGATTTCGAGAGCCTGCCTTCGGTGGACTGGACGATCGACGCGGCTGCCGACCCTAGCGTGGTTGCGGGGATTCGCGGAAGCTCGAGCCGCCAGCTAGTCGAGCACAATTTAGGCAGCGTGGTGAACGTACTCGAATTCTGCAAAGCCCACAAGGCGGGGTTGCTATTGATTAGCAGCAGCCGGGTTTATTCGATTCCGGCGCTCAACGCTCTTTCGCTGGTGGATCGCGGGGATGCTTTTCACCTCGATTGCGCCGGTCCACTGCCCCGCGGGCTTTCGACGCGCGGCATCGGTATCGATTTTTCAACCAGCGCCCCCGTTTCCCTCTATGGCGGCGCCAAGCTTGCTGCCGAAGTCTTGGCTCTTGAATATTCAGAGGCCTTCGGTTTCCCCGTATGGATCGATCGATGTGGCGTGCTGGCCGGCGCTGGGCAGTTCGGCACGCCCGACCAGGGGATCTTCTCGTATTGGATCAACGCCCATTTGCGGAAGCGCCCGCTGGTATACCTTGGATTCGGTGGGACCGGCAAACAGGTTCGGGATGCATTTCACCCGCGGGATCTGGCGGCTCTTTTAGACGCCCAAATGCGGGAGTCCCGCGCCGGAGGCCAGCGTATCTACACCGCTGGTGGCGGGATCGGGAACACCATGTCCCTGTCTCAGCTTCACGCGTGGTGCGACGGCCAGTTTGGCGCGCATCCGTGCCAATCCGATCTTCGCCAGCGCCCCTACGACGTTCCTTGGGTGGCAATGGATAGCACCGATGCGGAGAGGGATTTCGGCTGGCGAATCGAGGCTGCTCTCTCTGATGTTCTCGAAGAAATCGCACGGCACGCCGCGAATCACCCGGACTGGCTGGAGATCAGCGGCTTGTGAAAACGGAACCGCAGCCCTGAGCGGCGGTATTGAGGCTTCTCTCGTTTGTTATCCCGTGCCGCAACGAAGCGGGTGCGATAGCCTCCACTGTGGACGGTGCATGTAAGTCGGATTGCGCCTGCACAACGTGGCGCATGAGATCGTTCCAGTGGATGTCGCGCGCTGCATTCCCGAATCGGAAGCGCTCGGCCGGCGAAGTTCCTGTTGCTTTCCCAAAGGAAGTATGTCATGCTCCTTTTGGGATACCAAAAGAAGAAGAGCATGAAAGAAACTGACGTCCGCCAAGGCACCCTGGCTCTGATGGTGCTCAAGACCCTCGATGTTCTCAGCCCCTTGCACGGCTATGGGATCGCCCGGCGCATTGAGCAGATTAGTGGCGATCTTCTCACCGTCAACCAGGGCACGCTATACCCGGTGCTCCTCAAGCTCATGCAGGAAGGCTCGATCGCGGCGGAGTGGGGCGCGTCGGAAAACAATCGCAAGGCGCGCTTCTATCGGCTCACGCGGCAGGGCCGCAAGCAGTTGCAAGCCGAAACGCGCAACTGGGAACAGACCGCTTCTATCATCGAGCGATTCTTCGCTGTGAAAGCACGCGACCTGAAATGAGATTTTTGAAGCGTCTCTTCAATCGCTGCACTTCCTGCGCACGAGCTTCTCAGGACGAAGAAATCCTGCGAGATGAAATCGAGCAGCACATCGCCCTGCAAACAGCCGAGAATGTTCGAACCGGTCTCTCGCCCGACGAAGCGCGGCGTCAGGCAATGCTGAAGTTCGGAGCCGTGGAAGCGATGAAGGAGAGCTATCGCGACCAAAGAGGCTTGCCCTCGCTGGAAAGATTCGTCCAAGACACGCGGCACGCGCTGCGGCGACTGCGACTGGCGCCGGTGTTCACCATCGCCACGGTGTTGACGCTCGCGTTGGGCATCGGAGCCAGCACTTCGATTTTCACGTTGGTGCACGCTGTATTGCTGAAAGCGCTGCCGGTGGCGAATCCCGCCGAGTTGTACCGCTTGGGCAGGGAGTCGCACTGCTGCTATGTGGGCGGCTTCAGCCAGGAGCATGAGTGGAGCATCGTCTCCTACGATCTCTACAAATACCTCCGCGACAACACCAAAGGCTTTGCCGAATTGGCCGCATTCCAGGATCAAACGCCGATCCTCGGCGTGCGGCGTTCCGGCCGCCCGGAGGCCGCTCAGAGCTATCCAAGCCAGTTCGTCTCGGGGAATTATTTCAAGATGTTTGGCATTGGAACTTACGCTGGGCGTGCTCTTACTCCCGCTGACGATCAGCCAAATGCTCCGCCTGTAGCGGTGATGAGCTACCGTCTCTGGCAAGATCATTATGGATCGGACCCATCGGTCATCGGCGCGGTTTTCAATCTCGACGATAAACCATTTACGGTCGTCGGAATCGCGCCGCCCGGTTTCTTCGGCGACAGCTTACGCAACCCCGAGCCCGATTTCTTTTTGCCGCTGAACACGGAACCGATTGTGGATGTGGAAGCCGATCTCAAGAACTCTTTCGAGCACTGGCTCGAACTGATTGGCCGCATCCAACCGGGCGCGAGTCCGGAATCCATTGAGGCGCAGATGCGCGTGAACCTGAAGCAATACCTGCTCTCGCACATCGGCGAGATGAGCCCTGGCGACCGGGCCAAGCTTCCGGAGCAGACTCTTTACCTCGCGCCTGGCGGCGCTGGGATCACCAGCATGCGCGAGCACTACGAACTCTGGCTCAAGATACTGATGATCGCCTCGGGATTCGTGCTGCTAGTGGTCTGCGCCAACATCGCCAATCTTATGCTGGTGCGCGGACTGGAGCGCCGGCGGCAGAACTCGCTCAGCATGGCTCTTGGCGCGCCTGTTTCGCGCGTGGTGCGTGAGCCTCTTCTCGAAAGCATTCTTCTGTCCTTGTTCGGCGGCGCGGTGGGGCTCGCGATTGCGTTTGCGGGCACGCGACTCATCTTGCATTTGGCATTTCCCGCGTTGCCGGGTCAAGCCGGTGTGCCCATCAGCGCATCGCCTTCCATGCCGGTGCTGTTGTTCGCGTTCGTCACCTCGCTTGTCACTGGAATCGCCTTCGGCGTCACGCCGGCATGGATGGCCGCGCGAGTCGACCCCATCGAAGCGTTGCGCGGATCGAGCCGCGCCACCCCTCGTGCAGGTTCGCTCTCGCGAAAATCGTTGGTCGTGCTCCAGACCGCTCTCTCACTCGTTTTGTTGACGGCGGCGGGACTTCTGACCGCGGCATTCGGGCGGCTTGCGCATCAAAATTTCGGATTCGAGCAGGACCGGCGCTTGGTTGCGAACATCAATCCACGGCTAGCGGGATACCAGGCCGATCAACTCCATCTGCTGTACCGGCGCATCCGCGATTCGATCTCCAGCATTCCCGGAGTAAGCTCCGTGGCTCTGAGCTTGTATTCACCGCCGGGCTGGGGCTGGGGGTCCGGCGTTTTTGTGGATGGGCGTCCCGCGCCCGGTCTCAAAGAGGACAACGGCTCTTCATGGAATCGTGTAACCGCGGGCTATTTCGAAGCGATTGCTACTCCTATCGTGCGCGGCCGCAGCATAACCGAGCAAGATACCGCTGATACGCCTCACATTGCGGTTGTGAATGAGGCATTCGTTCGCAAGTTCTTCCGCAACGAAGATCCCATCGGCAAACACTTCGGCCCCAGGCTTGATATGAGCGGAGCGTTCGAGATCGTCGGCGTGGTCAGGGAAGCACGGTACTTCACGAACGGTCCTGACCGGCCGACCGGGGCGATCTACTTCTTGCCGGAGGCGCAGGCTAATTACAAGCAGATTGCCGGCGCACTCTTTCTACATGACATCGTGATCGTGACCAAACCCGGCGCTAACGTCTCCGCCGCGTCTGTTTACCAGGCAATGGCTTCGGTCAATCCAAACCTTCCGGTCATTTCGCTTCGCACTTTGCGCGAGCAGGTGGACAGTTGGTTCACACAGCCGCGGCTCATCGCGCGTCTCACATCGTTCTTCGGAATTCTTTCTCTTCTGTTAACCTTCATAGGGCTTTACGGCGTTACGGCGTACAACGCTCAATGCCGCACCAGCGAAATCGGCGTGAGAATGGCGCTTGGGGCGAATCGCGCGAACATTTCGCGCCTGGTCCTCCGAGGCGCCGTCGCTCTAATTCTTTGGGGACTGTTGATCGGACTTCCCATCGCGCTTGCCGCCGGCCGGTTTCTTGCTAGTCAGCTCTACGGCCTGAGTCCTTACGATCCAGGAGTGCTGTCGACCGCGATCCTGGCGCTTGGACTGTCCGTTCTGATTGCATCCCTAATCCCCGCATTCCGGGCGAGTCTCATCTCTCCGTTGGAAGCTCTGCGCTCCGAATGATGTTTATGGGGATCGCGTTCGTTATCTTCCATCTCACCCAACCCGGCCGAACCAATCCCGTAATCCATCCGCTCACGATCCCGGCGACGTATCCCACGAATCATTCAACTAGCTGCCGTTTTGTGGCTGTTTTCTAATTCCCAAATATGGGAACATAGACTGTGAGGATTCTCAGTGAGGCGGTCGCCGCCCGGTTCGCTGCAAGGTATCCAGCGGCACGGAAGCCGTTGCAGCGTTTCCTCGCGATCGCAAAGGAAGCGGACTGGCCCCACTTCGCCGCCCTGAGGCAGACCTTTGGAGCCGCGGACATTGGGAACCGGACCGGAAGGGTTATGTTTGACATTGGTGGCAACAAATACCGGCTTATCGCGAGCATCGATTTCAAGGAACAGATACTTGTGATTGAACGCGTCCTCACACATGCGGACTATTCCCGGGAGAAATTTTAATGGGAACGATAACATATCAGAAGTTGCTCTCCGAAGTGCAGCCGGAGGTCATCGAAACATTTGACCGTTATGACGAGGTCGCCTCGCGCCTTGCAGAGCTTGCGCGTAAAGGAAACCGCCGTACCGCCAGCGACACCCCGCTTAATGAAGCTTTTGGCGGTCCTGGTCGAGGACTATGACCGCCGGCACTCCCTCCCGCCGGACAACAGCAGCCCTGCGGAAAAGCTTCGTTACCTTCTGGAGACGTCGGGTAAATCAGCGGCCGCGCTGACCGCCGTCTTTGGCCAGCGCAGCCACGTCAATGAGGCGCTCACCGGCAAACGCAAAATCAGCGCCGACCAAGCCCGCAAGCTCGGCAGGCTCTTCAGCGTTAAGCCCGGCCTCTTTGTCTAGCTAAGCTAATTCGCCGCCTCACCCCACCCGCTGCTCTTGCCGTTGATACATCAGCGAACCCGGCGTTGTCAGCAACTCCCCGGTCTCGATCAGCGTCTTCAAACCCGACAGCACCATCGGCCAGCCGCCGTAAAGCTGCGCATTCGCGCCTTCGCGAAGTTGGTCGTGCGTTACGGTCAGTTTGCATGAATCGCCCACCGGCTCGATCTCCCACGTCACCCGCGACGTGCCTTCCCTTTCCACGTCCTCACCCCACAGCGCGTGAAAGCTCTGCACGAGCTTGCGCGGCGGATCGACCTCCAAATTCTCGCCCTCCAGAATCGGCGCCGGGCTTTGCCACCCGCGCCCCTCATATCGCGAGCCTTTCTTCCAATCCGAACTCACCTCCATTCCGAACGTATACTTCGCGCGCATTTCTTTGCTCGTGATCGCTTCCCACAATTTCTCAGGCGTGGTCTTGATATAGATCTCGAAAACCTTTTCCATCATCTTAGCCTCCAGTTTCTGTTTGAGTTCGCTTAGCGACGCGGCCCAAGGCTCGGCGTATTTGCTCACCCAGCGGTCGTGAATCAGCCGGATTGGCGCCGCATTCAGGAAGTGCAGCTTTTCGCGGCCTCTGCGCTTGGTCACGACCGGTCACGTGTCAAGAAAAATCCCCGCGCTTTGCCCCGCCCCTCGATCCTGATATTCTAGGACGCGGTAATTTGGAGAACCCTCGATGAAAACCACAGCCATTCTCGCCGCAGTCCTCGGCGCCGCCGGCGCGATCTTCGTGACAAACGCCGTATCTCAGCAGCCTCCCGCCGCCCCGAAACAAGGGCCCGGCGTGCAGGCCAGCGCCGATCCTCGTGAAGCCGATCTTTTGAAGACCTGCAAGACTCCGCCTCCCGCGGGCCGAGGTTTCGGCGGCGGCGGGGCCAAAGGAGGGCAGGGTAAAGGAGGTCCGGGAGGCCAAGCTAAGGAGGGCAAGGGCAGAGGACCCGCGCAAACCGGTCCGCGCGACTACACCGTCACCGAAATTCCCGGCGTTATCGCCGCCGGACAAAAGTGGACTGAAGTTTGGACTGGCCACGGAAACAACTCGGACGGCATCATCGCCACCAAGGATGGCGGAATTCTGATGGCCCAGAATGACAACAGCGACGTCGTCAAGGTCGATAAGGACGGCAAGGCCTCGGTCGAGTATATGGGTTTGAACACATCCGGCTCCGTCGCGATGAACTCCAAAGGAACGCTGTTCGTCCTGAACCGCGGCTACAATCCTTCCATTGAGGAGCTCGCGCCCAAGCGCCAGACCTTCGTCGACAAAATGCCCAATGGCGACCCGCTCGATTGCCTCGGCGGCGTCTTGAACGA
>JASHRP010000608.1 GCA_030037375.1 Bryobacteraceae bacterium
CGAACCCAACACATCCATTCTGGCAGCATTTCGAGAGCTTTCAGGAAATGCAGCAACCGACATACGCCTCGAAGTACCAGGCTCTTCCGGGATTGACTCTGGCGTTCGGACAGAAGCTGTTTGGCGAGCCTTGGATCGGCGTGCTGCTGACCTCAAGCACGCTTTCCGCTGCGATGTGCTGGATGCTCCAAGGCTGGATCGGGCCAGGGTGGGCGCTCCTTGGCGGGTTGCTTTTCGCGCTACGCGTCGGCGTGTTCAGTTACTGGATGAACTCGTATGAAGGCGGATCGGTCGCGGCGATTGGAGGCGTGCTCGCATTGGGCGCGATGGCGCGAATTTGGAAACGGCGAGCGTACTATCACTCGCTGACTTGGGCTCTGGGCGTGTCGATCGTCATGCATTCGCGGCCATACGACGCCGCCGTGCTAGCGGTGTCGAGTGGCGCAGTTCTCGCCTGGCTGTCGCTTAAGTCCGGCGTTCCGGCGAAGGCGATCTGCACCCGAATCGCGCTTCCCGCGTTCTGTGTGTTCGCGGTGTCGCTGGGCGCGATAGGCTACGTGGACTATCGTGTCACGGGGAGCGCGCTTACGCTTCCGTACGTCGCGCATGACCGCCAGTATGAGGTGGCTTCGCCGATTCTGCTGGCTCCGCTCGGGCCGGAGCCGGTCTATCGGCACGCGGTGATGCGGCATTTCTACACCACGCAAGATCCGGATCTACGCCGGTCCGTGCGTGAGGAGCCGCTCACCCGTTTCCTCGGTAAAGCCGCGATTCTGAGCGACTTCTTCGTCGGATTCTGGCCGGTTTCGATTCCGCTGCTGCTATGGCCGTTTGCGCCGAAGTCCACCGAGGAACGGGTCGCGGTGATTCTATCGCTGGTCTGCCTTGCGTCCGTGGCGATCCTCATCATCGCATTTCCGCATTATGCTGCCGCGTTTGCCGGAGTGCTCGTGCTTCGATCTTTGCAAGTCTTGTCGCGGCTCTGGAGCTGGCGAAAACCAGTTGGTCCGGCGCTTGCCGCCGCGATTATCGCAGTGTTCGTTTTCTCCGGCCGGGACAATTTGAGCCGGGCATTGGCTGTTCGCGCGGCGGATTTCGGCGCGGCGCGCGATTCGATGAATCGGCGTCTATCCGAAATGCCGGGCGAGCAACTCGTTCTGGTCCGCTATGCGCGTGGCCACAACGATCAAAATGAATGGGTCTTCAACGGCGCGAACATCGACGATCAAAAGGTGATCTGGGCGCGTGAAATGGCTCCTGAAGAAGACAGGCCATTTCTCGAGCACTATCGCGGCCGCCATGTCTGGTTGCTGGAGCCCGACCAATCCCCTCCGAAGCTGGTTCCCTATACGGAGAGCGAAGCGGCGGGAGAATGAGCGTGGGAACTCCACTTCCACGCCGTCTCGATAATGTTTTCGATCGAAGAATGCGCCGGCTTCCAATTGAGTTGCTCGAAAGCCTTCTGCGGCGCGGCGACTAATCTCGGAGGGTCGCCCGGCCTGCGCCCCTGCCGCGAAATGGGGATCGGCTTTCCGATGATCCTTTCGGCGGCGGCCAAAATCTGATTTACCGAAAAACCGTCGCCGGTGCCGAGATTCAACACCGTGCTCGGATTGCCTTCCTGCAAGTGGCGCAGCGCGAGCACATGTGCGTCGGCGAGATCCGTAACGTGGATGTAATCGCGAATGCAGGTACCATCGGGAGTCGGATAATCGCCGCCGAAGATCGGACATGCCGGACGCCGGCCCAGCGCGGCCGCGAGCAGCGATGGAATCAGATGCGTCTCGGGCGAGTGCGATTCTCCGCTCTCGCCGTCCGCATCGGCGCCGGCGGCGTTGAAGTAACGCAGCGCCATCCATTGCAAGCCGTGACAGATGCCTTCCCAATGCAAGAGCCTCTCCACCATCAGTTTCGATTCGCCGTAGGGACTGAGCGGCGCAGTGGGCGTATCTTCGGCGATCGGAACCTTCTCCGGAAAACCGTAAAGCGCGCAGGTGGAGGAAAACACGATTCGCCTCACTCCGGCATCTCGCATGGCGTTGAGCAGGCTCAGGCTCCCGGAAACATTGTTGCGAAAGAACGTTTCCGGTGTTTTCATGGACTCGCCAACCTCGATGAGCGCAGCGAAATGCAACACCGCCCCCACGCGCTCCGCCACCATGACTTTCCGGAGATGCTCCGTATCCAGCAGCTCGCCCTCTTCGAGCGGCCCCCAGCGCACGGCCCAGCGATGCCCGCGGCTCAAGTTGTCGTAAACCACCACGCGATAGCCGGCCCGCGCCAAAGCCTTCGCGGTGTGCGACCCGATGTATCCCGCGCCGCCGGTGACAAGAACGGTAATTTGCGAACTCATGCGAATTTTCCAGCTTAGCGCGCTTCCGAACGATGTTTTTCCCACAAGCGAACATCGCCCGCATTTTGCGCGCTGAGGACGGGCTCTAACTGGCTTTTCCATCTGCGATATAGCCTGTTGCCGAGCTGGCAGGGGACTTGCTCCCCGTACGACAATCGAGTCACGCCAATGAACGATTTCCGAAGCTTGCTTGCGATCTTGTTTACGCTGTCGTTTACCTGCCTTGCGCAGACGCCAGAAGTTTCGATTGAGTCTCCCCCGCCGCCGCGCTTCCTGGGTCCGATCCTGCGGCCGTTTCATCTCGAGAAGCGGCGCGTGTCTCCGGCCAAGCTGGAGGACTCGCCGCGCTTGGAGTCGCTGGTGCGCGCCGGGAATTTGTATCTCAGCGCGCAGGATGTGATCGCGCTGGCGCTGGAGAATAATCTCGACATT
>JASHRP010000609.1 GCA_030037375.1 Bryobacteraceae bacterium
TCCAGGCGCTTCAGCGGCGGAATCTCGGAGCCCTCGTAGCGAAGTTCGCCATACAGATCGTTCTCCACCACGACTACACCCGCGCGCCGCGCCGCTGCGAGCACGGTTTTCCGGGATGCTTCCGGCATCGTGGTTCCCGTAGGGTTTTGGAAATTCGGCGTGAGCACAACCAGGCGCGGGTGCTCTTTTTCCATCAACCTGGCGAGAGCCTCGGTATCGACGCCATGATCGCCGACCGGAACGCCGATGACGCGCGCGCCCCCGCGCACAAAAACATTGCGCAGCCCGGGATAAACGGGGTCTTCGAGCAGCACCGTCTCGCCGTGCGAGGCGAGTACGCGCTGGATCAAATCGAAGGCCTGCTGGCATCCACTCGTAATCAGGATGTCATCGTCAGCGCCGGCGATGCCTCGGTTGCGCGCCTGATCCAGCAAGTACCGGCGCAACGGCGCATAGCCGGAAGCCGGACCGAGCTGTAGGATCTGCGCGGCTTCCTCAGAGTCGATCACTTCCCGGCAAGTCGCGCGGAACTCGTCAAGCGGGAACAGCGCTTCAGACGGTCGCGAAGAGGCGAAACTGATCTCAGATGCAGTCACAGACGCGGACGGAGTTTCTTCGATCGGCATGAGCGCCTGCCAATCTAACTTCTCCGCTTCCGGAGGCCCCTCGACAAAGCTTCCTCGGCCGACGTGACCGCGAATCAATCCTTCCGACTCAAGGAGCTCATAGGCTGCGGAAATCGTTGTTCGGTTCAGTCCAAGTAGGCCAGCCAATTCTCGTGTTGGAGGCAGTTTCTCGCCCCGTCCAAGTTCCTGTGCCAGGATGCTAGACTTAATCTTTGTGTAGAGCTGGCGGTAAATTGGACTGCTATCCTGCGGATCGAATTGGATTGCCGGAAGCATGCCAATGAAGCCACAGCATACCATATTGGACTGCCTCTTTCAAAACCACGATGTCAACCGATTTCTCCATTCGAGCCTGCCGCAGGGATGATTTGGATGCCGTTTGTGACATCGAGAAGGCTTGCTACGGCGATGACGCTCTGGACCGGATCGCGCTGACTCAATATTTGGATTTGTTCGCGCCGGGTTTTCTTGTGGCCGAACACGCAGAAGAGGTTGCCGGCTTCGTCATCGCGGGAGCCACGTTCGCCGATGCACCTCGATTGGGTTGGATTCTTGACGTGGCGGTTCGACCGAGCCATCAGGGGCGGGGCATCGCGCCGGCCATGTGCCGCCGAGCAATGGATGAGTTGGAGCGGTGCGAGATCCGTACCGTGAGAGCCACCGTTGCGCCGCAAAATGAGCGGTCGTTGCGAACCTTCGCAAGGCTCGGTTTCCACGTTGTCGAGGCAGTGGAAGATTACTTCGGACCGAACGAAAAGCGGCTCGTGGTGGAGTGGACCAGCGTGCGAGAATAAGTCGAAGCGTACGACACTTGCCAATGGTGACGAACATTCAGCTTCATCTCGCCATCGGCATACCGCTGATCTTCAACGCATCGTTGATGACGGTGTTGTTCGCTCTGCAGAACTTGAGGTTAGACGCTAAGTTCGAAGCGCTCGAGTCGAAATTCGAGGCCCGATTCCCTGCTCTTGAAGCGCGGGTCGCCGTCGTCGAGGTCAAGCTCGACGCGTTAAGCCAGGTCTGGCGCTCTGAGTTGCGCCGCGTGGAAGAGGTAATCGACGCACGATTGAAGCGCCTCGAACAGCGCTAGTCGCTCATTCGCCGCTTCGCCTTCCTTGAGATACACTGGGCTCCAAATGCGAAAACGCCTGCTCAGCGCCCTGCTGCCCGGAGCCGCGATCCTCGGCGGCTTGCTCGCGTTCGTTCCCGCCTGGGGACAGTTCCCGGCGGAAAGCACGATTCCCAAGGACCAGCGCAAGAGCCGCAAGATCAAAATGGGCCCTTCGGGCCCGGTCCCGAGAACTCCAGACGGCAAGGTGGATTTAAGCGGCGTGTGGGGCTACGCGAACTACACGTCCGACATCGCGAAGGATTATGAGCCGTCGCATCCGGTGCCGTTCACGAAGCTCGGTGAGAAGCTGTTTTTGGAACGCCAGGCGAACGAAGGCGTCGAAGACCCGGAAGCGCGCTGCTTACCCACTGGCGTGCCGCGCCGTGATCCGTATCCATCCAAAATCATCCAGACGCCGAATGTGGTTGTGATCCTGTTCGAAGGCAATCTGCACAGCTTCCGCCAGATCTTTCTCGACCGCAAGGAGCATCCCAAGGACTTGAATCCGAGCTGGTGGGGCGATTCCATCGGGCATTGGGAGAACAACGACACGCTAGTCGTAGACACCGTCGGGTTCAATGGACTCACCTGGCTGGATCTCGCCGGACACCCTGCTTCCGATCAGCTTCACGTGACGGAGCGCTACTCGCGTCCGGATTATGGAGCGCTGAAATGGGACATCACCATCGAAGATCCGGTCATGTACACCAAGCCCTGGTCGGTCACCGAAATGACTCCTCTGATGACCACCGGCGACCTGATGGAGTACATCTGCACTGAGAACGAGAGAGACGCGAAGCATCTCGACAACATCCTCAACCAGTACAACAAGGGAAAAAAGAACTAAGCGTCACGCGGCCGTAAGCGGCTGCATGCCGAATCGAGCGCAGGTAGCAGCCAGCCGCTCCGGCGTTCCCAGATCGCTCCAGCCCGCTGTGTCCAGTCGCAGAACCGCCAAGCGCTCTGGGAGCGCCGATAACACTTGTTTCGAAAAATCGCCCGCCTGAATGTTCTGGTAGGCATGGTTCAACGCAGCCGCGTCGTCCGCCGAGCCGTCACGGAACCGTTCAAACGCTCGAAACGCTTCCGGCGCGGCATCTTCGAGCATCGAACGCATTATGCCAACTCGCCCGACCATGATGAATGTGTTCCACAGACACCCCCGGCCAATCAGCTTGCGAGCGACACCGAGAGCCGGCTTCTCCCAAAAGCGCCGAACCCGGAAGGCGGATTCGTAAACGCCGCGGGCGATGCACGCGCCTGGCTCGATCCAACCGTACTCGACTTCCGGGTGCTCCGGCCGCACGCCCACCAGCAGCGCCGTTCTGCACAAAGCAGCGATCGCGTACGCCCAATTCATGTGACGAGTGAAGGCCGGCTCGTCCGCGAAGTAGTGGTCGGCGGGAAAAAAGCCAACGATGGCGTCGGGATCGATCGCAGCGATTCTTGCGAGCGAAAATGCAATGGCGGCGGTGGTTCCGCGATCGCACGGTTGAACCAAGATGCGCTCCGGCGCGACGTTAGAGAGCTGCTGCTGGTAATAGCGGGCGTGCGCTTCAACCACGACGTAGGCGGTCCGCTGCGCGGAAACTAAAGGAGAGATCCGGGCGCGGGTGTGCTCCACAAGCGTGTTGCCTCCGAACAATGCGCAGAATTGCTTCGGCCGATTCTCGCCGAAAAACTTGCGAGTAAGGCTTTGAAGACGCATTCCGCTGCCGCCAGCCAGCACTACGGCCCATCGGCCTGCGCTTCCGGGACCTTCTTTGGACGCGCTCATGGTTTTCAGCATAAGGGTGGATCAACATGGAAGCCATACCGTTTCTTCGGTAATTCCGTATCACGCGGCATAGTAGGGCGCCGCGGCTCAGGCGCTGCTACGAGATCAGGCGCTTACGGACCGCGTATAGGATCAGTTCCGCGAAGCTGCGCAGATTAAGCTTCTCCTGGATATTGCGGCGATGTGTTTCAACGGTATACGGGCTGACGTTAAGGTGCGCGGCAATGTCCTTGTTCGAGTTACCCTCCACCAACAATTGCAGGATTTCGCGCTCCCGCGAAGTCAGCAGTTCGTAGCTATCGTCAACCCCGCGCGAGCGGATTTCCCGAATGTAATCCTCCACCAGCATCTTGCTGATTTCGCTGCTGAAGAAGGTCTTGCCTTGATGGACCGCTCGAATAGCGTCGATCAAATCGCTCTCGGCCGCGTCCTTGAGCAGGTATCCGCGCGCCCCGGCCTTGAGCGCGCGCAGCACATAACCTTCGTCGGAGTGCATGCTCAGCATTACGATGGCAACCTTCGGGGCCTGCGCGGCGATTCGTTGCGCGGCTTCGATGCCGCTCAAGTTCGGCATCGCGATATCGAGCACGGCGACATCCGGTTGCAAGGCCTCAGCCTGTTGAACGGCCTCGCGCCCATCCGACGCCTCCGCGACCACTGTCAAGTCGGGTTGGCTTTCAAGCAAAAAGCGCAACCCCCGGCGCATGACCGTATGGTCGTCGGCCAGCAGAATCCGGATACGGCTCACGCTTCCAGACTACCCGAGAAGAACAGAACCGAGCTTGCCGCGTGCCGGCTTATTGAATGATGTTCGGATTCTTCGGACGCAGCAGCTTCGGCTTCCATGCCGCGGCTTGCACTTCGAGCTTGGTGATGTCGTCTTTTGTGAGCTTCTTGATCAGCTCATTGCGCTGCCGCTCCGCAATCCGCAAGTTCTGCTTCGTTGCGAGCGTCAGCCAGAAGTATGCTTTCTGGTTGTCCTGCGGCAGAGCCTTACCGTCCACATAGAGAGCCCCGACCCGAGCTTGCGCCGGCGCGTACCCTTGATTGGCCGCCGCGAAGTACCACTTGAGGGCTTCCATGTCGTCTTTCGCCACGCCTTGCCCGCGCTCCGTTAGGAACGCCAGCCGGAACTGGGCATCCGCCATCCCGTGTTCGGCCGCTTCGCGGTACCACATCACCGCCCGCTTCAGATCCTTATCGACCCCGTATCCTTCTTCGTACAGTGCGCCGAGCCCGGCTTCAGCATCAGGATCGCCGCCTTCGGCAGCCATCTGGTACCAACGCTGCGCATCGGCGAAGCTCGGCGCGGCGCCCCACCCCTTTTCACGCATTTCTCCTACCCGAAACTCAGCCGCGACGTGGCCCTGATCCGCCGCAAGCCGGAACAGGCGAAACGCCTCATCCTGGTCACGATCGATCCCCAGACCCTTCGCGTACATCATGCCAAGGTTGTATTCGGCATCCGCTTCTCCGCGGTCCGCGGCCGTTTTCCAGATGCGATACGCAGTCACGTAATCGCCCTTTTGGAAAGCCTGAATTCCTGGAGGAGCTTCTTTTGCGTTCTCGGCGCCGGCAAACGACGCGGGAACAAACAGCACAAACACCCCTGCGGCTAAGGCACCCATCCTCAGCGCGGGCTTGTGAGCAATGTGGCTCATAACAAATCCCCTTGGGTCGAATATACGCTTTTTTCACCCGAATGAAAAGTGAAAAGCGCCAAAGGGAAACGCTGAGGCTCAACAATCGAGGCTAACCAGAAATATTCCGGTCAGCCTCGATTCGAAGCGAGCTGTGCGTCTACTGCCAGTGCCCAGGCACCCAGGTATATCCGCCCGTTGTCGGCTGCCATTTTCCAGCCACCCAATGCAGGTTTCCACTCGGAGTCACCACCCAGCTTCCGGGGACCCACTGATAGTGATCGCCAACCCAGTTGTAATAGCCGGCGACCCAAACGTAGTTCGACCCGGGGCTAGGCCCTTCGACGTCCTGCAGAGGCGCCGGAGTGGCGGGAATCGTCGCTACAACGACAGGCGTAGTCGTGGTTGTCCCGGATGCGGCGAAGTTTGACGGTGTCGCTGCCAGCGGAGCTGGTGTCACGATGACTTTACTTCCGCACGCCATCAGCGAGATCGTCGCCGCGGACAATAGAACAAGATTCAATCTTCTGATATTGGAGACCATATCAACCTCCCGATATGGGAAGATGCAATCGGCGCACCATATCAGCCCTACTGGAAATCCCCGGTTTACAGCGTCTTACCGGCGAGGCGCACCAACGGCTAAGGATGCAAAAACTACTGTTGTCCTTTAAGACGCGGCAAGAGCCTGCTCGAGATCGGCGGTGATGTCTTCATGTGCTTCTATGCCGATCGACAAACGCACCAAGCTATCGCGAATGCCGAGGCGCTCGCGATGCTTCGGCGTCAGCTCGCGATGCGAAGCGATCGCGGGATAGAGAGCCATGGTATGGACATCGCCGAGCGAAGTGGCCCGCACGATCATCTTGAGATTGTCCATGAACCGGAAGATTTGTTCGCGCCCGGCGTCCTTAATTTCGAATGCAACCATCGCTCCGGCGAGGTTTTTCGGAAACAGCCGCGCGATTGCCGCCGCATCGGGATGCGACGGATCGCCGGTGAAGTAAACACGCTCCACCCGCGGATGCGAGCTGAGCCATGAGGCGACCTTGCACGCATTCGCGCACTGGCGTTCGATGCGAATCGCGAGGGTTTTGATGCCGCGCATCGTCAGGTAACTATCGAACGGTCCCATCACCGGACCCAGCGTGCGCGAGAGCGACCGAAGCGCGTCGGCGTACTCTTGATCGGCAATCGCCGCGCCGCCGAGCACATCGCCATGCCCGGCGAGATATTTCGTCGCGCTATGGATCACAATCCCAGCGCCGAGTTCGAGCGGACGCAGAATGAGCGGCGTCGCGAAAGTGCTATCGACCACCAGCGCCGCGCCGCCCGCGCGAGCAATCGCGGCGATCTTGTCCATCTCGCCCACGCGGAGCAGAGGGTTCGAGATCGTCTCCATCAGTACCACGCCCGGCTTTTTGTCGCGCACGGCAGCTTCGACCGCGGCAGGATTGCAAATATCGACAAACGATGTCTCGATCCCGAGCGGCGCGAAGATATTCATCAGCATGCTGGTGGTCGAGCCGTAGAGCGCGTCGGCGGCCAGCACCCGGCGAGGACGGTCGAGCAACGCAGCCATCAATCCCAGATGCAGCGCGGCCATCCCCGAAGCGCAGGCCGTGCAGTACGCGCCGTTTTCGAGCTCCCGCATCAGTTCTTCGAGCGCAATGCGCGTGGGATTGTCATACCGGGCGTAGGAAGGCCCCTCGATTTCGCGGCCGAAGACGCGGTCGAGCGTGTCCATCGAATCGTAGAAGTAGGTGGATGCGGTGTAGATAGGCGTGGTCGACGGAGTGAAGTCGACGGAAGACCGGCGGCGGTCCCCCCAGTGGATCGTTTTGGATTCGCGCTTCATTGGCGTGGCTCTTTTACTGACGTTTCCAGCGCACTCCTTCCTTGGTGTCTTCGAGAATAACTCCTTGCGCGGCGAGCTGCGCCCGGATTTCATCGGCGCGCGCGAAACTCCGCGACTTCTTGGCCGCGGCGCGCTCCCCGATGAGCGATTCGATCTCCGTGTCCGAGAGACCTTCGTTCGCGCGGGCTGACGGAGTCAGCACATCGAAGATGCAATCGAAGCGGGTCAGGAATTCGAGCGCGGCATCGCGGTTGCCCGAGAGGAACTCGCCCGAATCCATCGCGGCGTTGGTGTCCCGAACGTATTCGAACATCGCCGCGAGCGCCTCCGCGGTGTTGAGATCGTCATCGAGCGAATCCTCAAATGCCGTCACGGCCGCAGCCGCGCGATCGGCAATTGCAGGATTCGACCCCTCGCCGAACTTGCCGGTTTCGAGCCGCAGTTTGTAATTGCGCAGCCGGTCAATCGAAGTTGCGGCGGCTTTCAGGCCGTCGAACGTAAAATTAAGCTTCTTGCGATACGGAACCGACACCAGCAGATAACGCACCGACTCCGGCGAAAAACCCTTCGCGACCAGGTCCCGCAGCGTATAGAAATTGCCCAGCGACTTCGACATCTTCTGCCCGTCCACGCTCAAATGTTCCGAGTGCAACCAGAACCTCACGAAAGGCTTGCCGGTCAGCGCCTCCGATTGCGCGATCTCGTTCTCGTGGTGCGGAAACGTAAGATCCACGCCCCCCGTATGGATATCGAGCGTTTCGCCAAGATACTTCATCGCCATCACGGAACATTCGATGTGCCAGCCAGGGCGGCCTTTGCCGCACGGCTCATCCCAGGCGGGCTCGCCCTCTTTCTGCGCTTTCCACAGAACGAAATCGCGCGCATCGTCTTTATCGTATTCGTCGACGTCGACGCGGGCTCCCGCGCGGATGCCGCTGAAGTCGTTGTGCGAGAGCTTGCCGTAGCCGGGAAAGCTGGCGATGCGGAAGTAAACTGAGCCGTCGCTGACGTAGGTGAATCCCTTCTGCGTCAGCTTCTCCACCGCAAGCCCCATGTCATGAATGTGCTCGGTCGCTTTGACCAGCCGTTCGGGACGCTGCAGGCGAAGCGTCGCGCAATCTTCGAGGAAGGCTTTGGTGTAAACCTCGGTGAACTCGAAGATCGATTTGTGCGCGGCCGCGGCGTCGCGGATGATCTTATCCTCGACGTCGGTGATGTTCATGACGTGATCGAGAGTATAGCCCCGCGCGCGCAACACCCGTCGCAGGATGTCCTGAAACGTGAAGGCTCGCAGGTTGCCGATGTGGACGTAGTTATAGACGGTGGGTCCGCAGGTGTACATCCGCACTACGTTGTCGTGGAGAGGCTGAAAATCTTCGGTCTGCTGCGTAAGCGTGTTATAGAACCGCAGGGCCATAGCGAGAGTGTCTTTTCATGGTAGCGCGGTGAGCCGGGTTAGGACTTCGATCGCCGAAACGGGAGCGCCAGCAACAGAAACAGGATCAACGCGACCGCTTCCCCGCTCAAAATGTAGACAGGCCACGGGCCCATCAAATCAAGCAGTGAGGCTTGGGCGGGTTTTTGCCGAAGGTACAAGTAATTCGTGCCGAACGCCGCATCGAACCCGCCAACTAGCGCGGCAAAAATGTTCAGGATCGCGAAAGCTCGCCACGCTGCTGCCGAGCGGGGCCGCATCAACCCGCCCCATACCAGAGTAAGGATCGTGACGATCGTGCCCCCATGAGCAATAAAGAACGAGATGGTGGCATAGGAGCCGAGGGCCGCCCAGAGGTCCGGCGTCAGCACGGCCATGCCGCTGCCCGCGATACCCGCGAAGTAAGCGAACTCGAAGCACCACTGGATGGGCACAAACGCGGCCAGGACGGTGAACCAAAGCGTAAGGTCGCAGAGCTGGAGTGGAAGTCCGTCAGGAAAGCGAAAAGCGCCGAGGTGATACAAGTAGCCGTATTGCACAAGCTCATTCACCGCGAGCAGTCCTCCCATGCTGGAACGAACGGCTCGCCTCGAGGCCGAGCTTTTTCGCGCGATCTTGCTCAGCACCCACGCGACTATCGGAATCGCGCCGATGATCGCAAGGTGCGTGGCTCCCAATAGATCGAATTTCGGCGGAGCCATCATGAGGTAACACGAATACTCTAGCGGAGTCGCGACGGCTGGCGATTCTAGCACTGCTACAGTAGCTTAGTGTTCTCGTTCGAGCTTCAGGCGGTCTGCCCCGAAACCGGAGCTAGGGCCGGGATTCTGCACACCGCGCACGGGGATGTCGAGACGCCGGTGTTCATGCCAGTCGGAACGCAGGCGACGGTCAAGGGTGTGCTGGCTCGCGATCTGCTGAACGACGTAGACGCCAAGATCATCCTAAGCAACACCTATCACTTGTTTCTGCGGCCCGGCCACGAGACCATCCGCAAGCTCGGCGGATTGCACAAATTCATGGCGTGGCCAAGGGCGATCCTGACCGATTCCGGCGGATTCCAGGTGTTCAGCCTGGACCAGCTCCGCAAGGTTAACGAGCAGGGGGTCCTGTTCCGCTCGCACCTTAACGGCGATCCGCACATGTTCACGCCCGAATCGACCATCGATGTGCAGATGGCCCTCGGCAGCGACATCATGATGGTGCTCGATGAGTGCCTGGCGTATCCGTCGAGCCACGAAGCCGCGAGATTTTCGATGGAGCGAACGGTGCGATGGGCATGCTCGGCGTATGAGCATTACCGCCGCGTCGGTGGCGATGGAATGCGTGCCTGCTTCCCGATCGTGCAAGGATCTATGTTTGCAGATCTGCGCCGGATCTGCGCAGAAAAGTTTCTGGAACTGGATGCTGACGGTTACGCCATCGGCGGACTCTCGGTAGGCGAGCCAAGAGAAATGAGCATGGAAATGACCGAGGTCACCGCTGCCTTGCTTCCCAAAGACAAGCCGCGCTACGTCATGGGCGTGGGCATGCCGGATGAGCTTCCCGAGTATGTCGCGCGGGGAATCGACATGATGGATTGCGTCCTGCCCTCCCGCAACGCCCGCAATGGGTATCTCTTTACTCGCCAAGGCCGCGTCATCATCAAGCAAACCCAATATAAGGATGACCCCGCTCCAGTCGAGGACGGTTGTCCCTGCTACGCCTGCCGGAGCTTCTCGCGGGCGTATCTGCGGCATCTCTTTCTGGCCGGGGAAATGACGTTTTCCACACTCGCCACGCTTCATAACCTGCAGCGGTACCTTGACATCATGCGGGACATCAGGCAGGCTATACTACTTGGGAAGTTTCCCGATTATCTGAAAGCTCGGCGCCAGAGCGCCTCCTGATGCTTTATCCCGCTTTCCTTTTACAACAAG
>JASHRP010000610.1 GCA_030037375.1 Bryobacteraceae bacterium
AATTTGTCTTATTGCAGGATCATCACGCCGGTTAGCGGGATCGTGGCGAAGCGAATGGCCGAAGTGGGCGAGCGCGTTTCGCCCGGCCAGCAGGTCTTGCTGGTAGCGGAGACGAACGACCTCTGGGTAACCGCCAATTTCCGGGAGACCCAGCTTCGGCGAATGCATCCGGATCAAGGCGTCCGCATTCATGTCGACTCATTGGGCATGGATTTCGATGGATACGTCGAAAGTATGCCGGCCGCCACCGGCGCGGTGACCAGCCTTCTACCGCCCGAGAATGCTACTGGCAACTTTGTAAAGGTTGTTCAGAGATTGCCAGTTCGCATCCGCTTCAAGCCCAATCAGGATGGACTAACCCGCCTCCGTCCGGGGATGTCCGTTGAGCCGGCGGTAAGGGTTGAGTAGCGGTGCCTGGCTCGTCTTACGACGAATCGCAGGGCTGGCACCCGGGCCATAATCCTTGGGCGGTCGCCCTAACGGTTACGCTCGCGACGTTCATGGAGGTGATGGATACCTCTATCGCGAACGTGGCGCTGCCGCACATCGCGGGCGGGCTTTCCGCGGGAGTGGATGAATCCACCTGGGTCCTAACCAGCTACTTGGTCTCGAACGCGATTGTCCTGCCGATCTCGGCTTGGCTGAGTGACCGCTTTGGGCGGAAAGCATTCTACATGTCCTGTGTGACGCTCTTCACCGCCAGCTCCTTCTTGTGCGGCTTGGCGCCGAGCTTGCCGATACTCATCTTCTTTCGAATACTGCAGGGAGCCGGCGGCGGCGGACTCGGTCCAAGCGAGCAGGCTATCCTCGCGGATACATTCCCGGCCGCAAAGCGCGGCATGGCGTTCGCGGTCTATGGCATGGCTGTCGTGCTGGCCCCCGCGATCGGGCCGACGCTCGGCGGATGGATCACCGATCACTATAGTTGGCGCTGGATTTTCTACGTTAACGTACCCTTCGGCCTGCTCTCTCTTTCGCTAACCAGCATCATGGTGCAGGATCCGCCGCATCTCAAGAGGGCCAAGGAGAAAGCCAAAGGCGCTCCCGTGGATTTCATGGGCCTGGTGCTGGTGGCAACTGGACTGGGGATGCTTCAGGTAGTTCTGGATAAAGGGCAGCGGGACGACTGGTTTGCGTCTACTTTTATTGCCGTTTTTTCGATCGTCTCAGCCTGCGCATTAATCTGGTTCGTGGTTTGGGAATGGAATCAGAAGCATCCGATAGTCGATCTCCATCTCTTCAAGAACCCGAGCTTCGCGGTAGCCGCTGGTCTGATGGCCGTGGTTTTCTCGTCCCTGCTGGGTTGCACGGTCTTGCTGCCCGAGTTTGTGCAAACCCAGATGGGCTATACGGCCGAGAAGGCCGGCGAGGTATTGTCGCCGGGCGGGTTTGCGATCCTGCTGTTCATGCCGCTGATCGGTTTTTTGGTCTCAAGAGTGGACGCGCGCTATTTGATCGCGCTCGGCCTGGCGATCATCAGCGCATCTATCTTCAACATGACCAATCTTTATCTCGGCGTGGATTATCGAACGCTGATGATGTGGCGCGTCTATCAAGCCATCGGAATGGCATTCATCTTTGTGCCGGTGAACACGATTTCCTACAACGGCATGCCGCGAGAAGCGAGCAATCAGATTTCGGCGCTCATGAACCTCATGCGCAATGTGGGTGGCAGCGTCGGCATCTCTGCGGTGACTACGTTGCTCGCGCGCCGGCAGCAACTCCACCAGGACTACCTTGCGCAACATCTGTTTCAGTACAACCCTTTTCTGCAGCAAAGCCTAACCCAGCTTAGCGGCCGTCTTCAGGAACGCGCGGATGCAACGCAAGCGCTGCACCAAGCTTACGGGCAGATTTACGAAAGCGTGGGTAGGCAGGCGTCCGTCCTGGCGTATGTGGACGTCTTCTGGATTCTGGGGGCTGTCTCCGCGCTCTCACTAGTCTTCGTTTTCTTCGCTAAGAAGACTGAGCCGGGACAGGCGGCCATGGGACATTGATGCGACCCGTTGGCGCGCCGGAATCACACGTGCTCATACCGTTCCGGAGGCTGAGTCTATGCAAATCGTGGGATATGTGGTTCTCGGATTGTTCGTGCTGGGTTTTCTTTGGAATCTGAAGGATATTCAAAGGTACATTCACATCACGCGAATGTAGTGACGCGAAGTCCCTCTGATTGAGGGGCTTCACCCCCTCAAAACTATGGCCGGGACAGCCTGGCTGGCAAATGCTGCACAGCAAGGTGGTAAAAAGCTCCGGCTGCGTCTAACCGATGTTCCACAGAACTAAGCAAATTCACGTGCGGCTTCGCGGCGTAAACAGACGATCCGCTCTTGTGGCAGTCGGGGCCGCTTTGAGCATCGCGTTCGGGGTTGTCCTGAGCGTCTCCTATGCCGACTACGCAAGGCGGGTGGATGAAAAATTAGCCTCGGGATTGATCGAGCCCGGCTCCGCCTTGTACGCCGCTCCTCGGACGGTAGCTGTGGGCCAGGGAAGCAGCGTCGCGGAATTGGAGTCCTACCTCCAACGCTCGGGTTACGTCGCGTCTGAACCGTCGAAACCGCATGCGAAGGATCTCGGCTGGTACTCGATCAGGGGCGAAACAATCGAGATTCATCCAGGCGCGGAAGCCTACATTCCAGGGGATTCGGTAATCGAGATGAAAGCGGGGCGAATCGCCCGGATCACGGGAGCCGATGGTGGTACGAGCCGTGCCCAGCTTCTCCTCGAGCCCGAAGTAATCACAAACCTATTCGATCAGAGCCGGGAAAAGCAACTCATTGTTCGCTTCGACTCGATTCCCAAAGTGCTCGTGGAGGCAGTGCTCGCGGCGGAAGACAAACGCTTCTTTCATCACTCGGGTTTCGATCTCAAAGCGATTTTGCGCGCCGCATGGATCGACCTCAAAGAGCGGCGGCGGTCCCAGGGAGCGTCCACACTCACGCAGCAACTTGCCCGCACCTTGTGGCTGGGACCGGACCGAGGCTGGCGCCGCAAGATTCCCGAGAGCCTGATTACTTTTCATCTGGAGCACACGCTCACTAAGCAACAGATCTTTGAGGATTACGCCAATAGCATTTATCTTGGCCACGTGGGCAGTTTCAGCATCCACGGCTTCGGCGAGGCGAGCAGGATGTATCTGGGCAAAGATCTCAGTCAGGTTTCTCTGGCGGATGCGGCATTACTGGCCGGCCTGATTCAAGCGCCTTATGCCCGCAACCCTTTCCGCTACCCAGACCGCGCAGAGGCGCGCCGCAACGTGATTTTGAAAGCTATGCGAGCGAACGGCTACGTGACGCAGGCTGATTACGACGCTGCGGTCCGCTCTCCACTTCGAGCAACAGTGGGAGAAGAGGACTCGAGCGACGCGCCGTATTTCGTGGACTTGGTAAATGAGGAGCTACAAACGCGCTTTCCGGACCGTGATTTTCAGAATTCGCCGTCGCGCGTTTACACAACGCTCGACCTGGATCTTCAAAGCGACGCGATCGAAGCGGTGCGGGTAGGGATCCAGGAGACGGATGCGCAATGGAAGCGCCGGTCCAAAGCATATGGAACGAGGGAGATGCCCGCGGTTCAGGTGGCCCTCGTCGCACTCGATGCTCAGACTGGCGAAGTTAAGGCTTTAGTTGGCGGCCGGAACTACGGAGCCAGCCAGTTCAATCACGCAACGGCGGAGCGCCAGCCAGGATCCACATTCAAGCCATTTGTATATGCGGCGGCTCTGAGTGCGGGTCTTAGCGATGGCAAACACGCCCTGACGGCGGCAACCTTGATCGATGACGAGCCCACCACGTTTATGTTTCGCGGGGAGACTTATGAGCCCGCGGACTACGATCAACCGTATGCAGGCGAAGTGACGCTGCGCTTCGCGCTGGCTCACTCCCTCAACATTCCTGCCGTGAAGGCGGCTGAGGCTGCCGGCTACGACAAGGTGGCCCGCCTCGCCAGAGCCGCCGGACTCCCTGGAAGCATCGACGCGACACCATCCATTGCACTCGGGACTTACGAAGTCACACCCTTGGAGTTGGCGGAGGCTTACACGATCTTCCCGAACTACGGCAACCGCGTTAAAGTTTCGATGATTCACTCGATCCGCGGTCCGCGGGATTCTTCGATTTTCGAATCGAAACCTGAGCGAAAGCCGGTGGTCGATCCCCGCGTTGCCTATGTGATGGACAACATGATGGAGGAGGTATTGCGAAGCGGTACGGGCGGCGGCGCACGTTCCCGGGGATTCTATCTGCCGGCAGCCGGTAAGACCGGCACGTCCCGCGATGGGTGGTTTGCCGGCTTTACGTCCAGGCTCATTTGCGTGGTGTGGGTTGGCTTCGACGATAATCGCGACATCAAGATCGAGGGCGCGCGAAGCGCCTTACCGATCTGGACCGAGTTCATGAAACGCGCGCATCAGCGTCCTGAGTACCGCAATGTTCACGAATTCGAGCCGCCTAAAGGAATCGTAACGGTCGATATCGACGCGGATACCGGCGAAATCGCGGCGCCCAACTGTCCCAACCGGCGCAGCGAAGTGTTTGTCGACGGAACGCAGCCTGCTGAAATTTGCCACCTCCACGGCACACGTACGCCGGCAGTGCGGCCGCCGCAACCCGGACATGCCGGGCTCGCGCTCGACCTTCCTTAGAGCCCGCGATGTCGGCTGAGTCTCGATCACTCAGCGGAATTGGCGCTTGTAAAAGAAGTTGATGCTGAAGATTCCGTTTTCGTCGCGCATAGCTGCCGCGGACCACTCAGGATTGAGCGTGAACTCGACGCGGATAGTCTCCGCATTGGCATTATCTACTTGAGTGATGTAGGTGAACGTGACGTTCTTAGTTATCTGTTGCTGCAACGTGAGCGTAGTCTGCGGCGTGCTCGATCCATTCGTGAACTCCGGATTGATCTTGAGCTGGCTGACGCCGAAAACCCGCTGTAGGCGGCTCGCCACGGGATTGGCAATCGCCTGCCCCATGACGGCGGATTCCCCCATCTGCGTGAAGCTTTGCTGCACCGGCGGGTTGTTCGCGAGCAGGGTGGGATCCGTGGTGGGAGTCTTTCCGGTTGCGAGCAGGCTAATAATCTCTTCGAATTGCAACGGCGGGTCAGACGTGTAGCTCAACTTCATGTTGTCGATCGGTCCTGTGACGTGCAGCGTCACATCGACTCCCTCCGTGTTGGTCTCGAGGCTTGCGTCGAGAATCGGTTCGATGCGAAAGGGATTATAAAAGGAGATCGTCCCAGAATCGACCGTGTAGCTGTTGCCGAAGAAAGTCAGCGATCCTCCTGTCAAGGTGACGCGTCCGAGCACCGAGGGCTGCGACGCCGTTCCCTGCACCCGCAGATTCGCGGTGCCCTCCACGGCCTGCGCCAACGCCGATTGCACGGAGAGCGCGTCGGATGTCGTCACCTGTACGTCCAGTTTCATGTTGTCGAGCAGCGACGGCGCGGAACTCCCCTGGACGGCCGGAGCCGCCCGCGTGAGAATGGAACCCAAGTCGGTTCGCGGAGCGTAGTTGATTCGGTCGATGACTGCATTGCCGGAGAGCGTGCTGGCAGCCGAGGTTCCGGCCAGATTCAGATTCGAGGTCGCGACGATGCTGACGCCTTGCTGAACATCGACGCGAACGTTCGACGCGCTGGCGCGAAGCCCGAATCGCGGTGAGTCCGCCAGCAGAAGGAATCCGGTGAGCGTCAGTTTGCCCCCGCCCGTTTCCGCCGTGAAGTTACGCAAGGAGGCGGTGTTCCCGCTGAATTCCACCGTTCCGTTCGCGTTCGAAATGCCGTTTGGGAATTGTGTATAGTTGACCGACGCATTCTTCAATTGCACGGTTCCGTTAAGGGCCGGTTTCGCGAGGGTGCCCCGAGCCGTGGCGGCAACCGTCAGACTGCCTGACGACGAGAAATCATGATTCAG
>JASHRP010000611.1 GCA_030037375.1 Bryobacteraceae bacterium
GATCGGCCGACGAGAAGCAGAAGCAGATCGACGACGCCATGGCGAAGCTGGAAGAGCTCGCGCGGCGGCAGCAGGAGCTGGCGCAGCAGCCTCGGACTCCGCAGACCGCGGCGCAGCAGCGCTATCAGCAGGATCAATTGATGAAGCAGGCCGAGCAGCTCCAGAGACAGATTCAGGCGTTGCAGCAACAGAACGGACAGCAGGGCTCGCAGAGCCAGAACGGGCAAGCGAGCTCGCAGGGATCGCAATCGGGATCGCAGCAGAGCGGACAGCAATCCGGTTCGCAGCAGCAGTCGGGTTCACAGCAGCAGAGGGCGTCCTCGATGCAGAACGGCCGGATGAACAACGCGACGGCGCAGCAGTTGCAGCGTACGCTCGACCAATTGAAGCAGGCCGAAGAGGCGATGCGGCAATCGCAGCAGGCCTCGGCGCAAGGGCAGCAAGGCGACGCGGCGGCGCAGGCGCAGGCACGCCGGGCGGCGCAGGCCATCGGAGACGCGAGCGAAATGCTGCGCGGGCTCCAACAGCAGGATGCGGCGGGACGGGTGGGCGAACTGGCCGATCGCGCCAACCAGATCGACCAGGAGCAGCACGCGATGGAAGACCGCGTGAAGCAGCAGTTCGGCGATCTTCAATCGAAGGACCGGGCGCTGCAGCAACGCGGCAGCGAGGCGATGAACAATATGCTCCGTGATCCGGCCGCGCGGCGCGCGGCGGAGCAGACTGCGAAGGACGAAGAGAACCTGTCGGACAAAATCGGAAAGCTCGAAGACGATATCCGCAAGGCGGAGCGGGATCTCAGAACGACGCAACCGAATGCGGCGGCGCGGCTGCGCGACGGCGCGGCGGAGACGCAGGAGATCGAAGCACAGCGCCGGGTGAAGCAGATGGCGGACAACATCCGCAGCGGGTACGGGCCGATGATCGGATCGAACGAAGCGGGAGTATCGCAGGCTATCGATAATCTTCGCGACGAGGTCCAGCGCGCGCAGCAAGCGATCCAAAGCGGCCAGCAGAAGGGATCGGGCCGGGATCAACAGGAGCAGGCGTTGGCGGAAGCCGAGCATGCTCGGCAGATGCTGGAGAATCTGCAACAGCAGGGTCTGCAGCGCGGTCAGGGCGGCCAGCAAAACGGCCAGAACGGCCAACAGAACGGCGGGCAGCAGAGCGGGGGCCAACAAAGCGGCGGCAAGCAAGGCGGAGGCCAACAGGGCGGCGGCCAACAAGCCGGTGGCGGTCAGCAGTCCGGAGGAGGGCAGCAGGGCGGCGCGCAATCCGGTCAAACGGCGCGCTCGGGTGGCGGCGGGAACAACTACGGACCATATAACGGTGGACCCAACGGCGGCTACTACGGACCGAATGGCGGGGCATATAACCCTTCGCTCGGTATGAATCGGAATTACTCGCCGGGATTCTACGACGCTCCGGAGAACAGGGACGTGAGTCCGTCCATGGTGGGGCGCGACATCGAACGAACGCTACAGGATTTGCGGCAAACCTTCAAGGACGATCAAGACGCGGTGCGAGCGATCTCAGACCTGGAGAAGGGCCTGGAGCAGTTGCGCATGGGCGAGACGGCTTCGCCGGAGCTGTCCGACCGGATCGGCCGCGTGGTGCTGCCGGAATGGGAGAGCTTCGAAGTGCAACTCCGCCGGAAGCTGGAAGAGAGCGGCGTGGGGCAGGCGAAGACGGCGGCGTCGGACAAGATTCCTCCTGGCTACGACGCCAACGTTCAAGAGTACACGCGGAAGCTCAGCAACGGGAAGTGATCCTTGAAGGCCTCATATGCGTCGGCAAAGTGCCGAAGGGCACCACGAGTGCGTGCGCCACGCGTTAGCTCCTGCGAAATTCCCGATTGGATAGACCCGGGCTCGGATCGTTGCGGGAGGCGAACGCCGAACCAGCTCCGGATGCGGGATGGGAACCGTGGTGGCGATGAAATCCGGGCGTCGCTCGCCTCAGCAGTGCTCTTCTCAAATTGAGCGGCAAAATCGCTTCCTGAGGATGATCGCCGTGCGACCGGTTTTCGCGGGTGCCCGAGCGAATATGAGCGTTGAGATTGCAAGGAACAACGCGACGGTGTTCATGAAACGATAGACGCCGCGGGGGATCAAACGTCGCTTAGATACGCGAGCTGGCCAGTTGAATCGCCGATTTTCTCTTCGTGCACGCCGACCATATCCAGCATGGTCATGTACAGATTCGTCATGGGCGTGGGCTTGGGATAGACAAGATGGCGGCCGGGGCGCAGCTTGCCCGATCCGCCGCCGGTGAGTAGTACCGGAAGGTTGTCGTGAAGATGGCGGTTCGAATCGCTGAGGCTCGAACCATACACGATCATCGAATGATCGAGCAGCGTGCCATCGCCGTCTTTGGCCGAATTCAGCTTGCCGAGGAACTTGCTGAACATGTCGACATGGTGGTGGTCGATGAGCTCCAGCTTCGCCATCTTTGCCGGATCGTTCATGTGGTGCGAGAGGCCGTGATGAGCGTCGGGAACGCCGATGGAGGCGTAGGTCCGGTTGCCGCCTTCGCGGCTGTACATGAGCGTGATGACTCGCGTGAGATCGGCTTGGAAAGCGATGGTCATCAGGTCGTACATCAACTGGATGTGTTCTTCGAAAGTTGGAGGAATTCCGTCGGGCCGGTCGATCGAAGGGATCGCGGCCGATGAGGAATTCTGCGCCTCGGTTTTCTGAATGCGGCGCTCCACTTCGCGCACCGAATCGAGATAGTCGGCCATCTTGCGGCGGTCGGAGGCTCCGAGAGAGGCGTTGAGCCGGGAGGCGTCGGCGGTGACGAAATCGAGGAGGCTGCGATTTTCGCGGGAGCGCGTGGCTCGCGCTTGAGCGTCGGTGGTGTCGCCGTCGCCGAACAGGCGCTCGAAGACCGCGCGCGGATTGGTTTCGTACGGCAGCGGGGTGGTCGGATTTCGCCAAGCGAGCGTGTTACTGTACGCGCAGCTATAGCCGGAATCGCAGTTGCCGACCATGCGGACATCCTCGAGGCCGAGCTCGATGGAAGGCAGCGGCGTCTGGTGGCCGATTTCGTTCGCCAGGATCTGATCGGCCGAGATGCCGTTTTGGATATCCGCGCCTTGGGTCTTCTTGGGATGAATGCCGGTGAGCCAGGTTGCGCCCGCGCGAGCGTGGTCGCCCGCGCCGTCGCCCAAAGATTCGCCGTTGTGATGCTCCAACCCCGTGAGCACCAGGAGCTTGTCGCGGTAGGGTTCGAGCGGCTGGAGGGTTTTAGTGAACTCGAAGGATGCGCCTTCGGCCTGCGGAGTCCAGTCCCGCATGATGATCCCGTTGGGCGTGTAGCAGAAGGCGATACGAGTGATGGGTGCGGGCGAGCCGAACGCCGGGACCATGGAATCCAGCAACGGAAGGGCGACAGCGCCGCCGACGCCGCGGAGGAATGTTCGACGGTCCAAGGCGCGTTTGGTGACGATCATTCCGGGACCCTCCTCATTTCAAATGGTACGCTATTCACGATCGCCAGGATCAGGGAGGAAAACTTGTAATCGTTCCGCTCCGTTTGGCGGCGGATTTCGCGCACGACGGGCTGGTCGTAGTATTCGAGGCCGCGGCCCAGCGCGTAGGTGAGCAACTGGCTGGCGAGCCCTTCCACGAATTCGTCCTTGCGCGAGAGAAGCAGCTTCTT
>JASHRP010000612.1 GCA_030037375.1 Bryobacteraceae bacterium
CATCGTAATGCACCGTGGTGCGAGGGTCGGTCAGCACGTGATGATTTTCCGTGCCGAAGTACTTCGACGTAGCCGGCGGAATGATCTTCTCGATCTCGCAGATCACGATGCGCTGAATTTCGGGATGAACCACGAAGGTCCCGGCCGTGACGCCCGCGCCGAAGCCCACGACCAGCACGGATTTCGGATTGGGATGAATCAACGCAGGAAGGTGCCCCAGCATGCGCTGCAATCGCATATCAAAAGGCTCGGTCGAAGCTTCCACTTTGCCGCTGACGTGAAAGTAGATCTGGCCGCCTGGCAACTGCGAGACGATCACGGAGGAATTCATCCCCTCGCCGCGAAACAGCGGTTTGCCCGCGTCCGTTACCGTCAGCATCCGGCGGCCGTAGCCGATGGCCATCCACGGGGCTTCGTCGACTTTGACAATCAGGATGATGGCAGCGGCCGTGGCCGCGGTCACCGCGATCCACTGCCGGGACGTCATGCTCCGCGTCAGCATCAGCAGCGCTGACAGCACTGAGAGACCGATCAGCACGCGCTGGGAGTTCTGCGAACCGATCCATGGGACGAAGATAATGCTGAATGCGATCGAGCCGAGAATCGCTCCGACCGTGTTGGCCGCGTAGGTGCGGCCGGCCAGCCTTCCCGGATCGTCGCCCTTTGACGCCGCGGCTGCGAGCGCCAACGGAAAGCTCGCGCCCCACAGAATCGCGGCGGGCAAAATCGCCCACAGGCAGCGCACCAGGTCGATCTGGAAATTGAACCACGGGCTGGGAGAGAGCAGCGGGTTGATGGGCCAGTAGGGGATGGAATCGGACAGCGCGTAGGCAGCCCATGCGATTGACCCCGCGAGAGCCATCTGGCACCACCCCAAGGCGGTACGCGAACCCGACCGCGCCATGATCGATCCCCACGCGCTGCCCAATCCAAGCCCGATCAGGAATACGGCAAGAATGATCGAAAACGTGTAGACCGTTGCGCCGATCATCACCGATAGAAGACGCGTCCAAATGACCTCCGCGCCCAACGCGCACATTCCCGAGATCGCGATGGTGACATACACATCTCGTTTCCCGGACAGCTCCGGCGCTTCATTCGGTTCGGCGGGCGTCTTCGCAGGCCGGTAAGGCGCCTTCTTCGTCAACGAAAAAGCGAACAACGCGACAGCGAAATTGATGGCCGCGCCGGCATAGGTCGCGATCGCCATGTCGAAAACCCGCAGCAAATAGAATCCGGCTAAGAGGCACCCGAACACCGCGCCGGCGATGTTGCCTCCATACAGGAACCCGAGCCAGGAAACGCCCTGCGGCGTGGCTTCCACCCAACGCGCGATGGCGGGCAGCGAGGCGCCCATCAAGAACGTGGGCGGAAGAAGGCAGATTGCCGCCACCACGGCCCGCAGAAATACTCCTTCGAATCCGTGCCGCGCGATTGCCGCGTACAGCGAATCGAGCATCGGGATCAGGAACAACACCACCACCGCGAAAATGCCAATCCCCAGTTCTAATTTTGCGTAGACACGCAGCGGATGCTGGTCCGCGGAGACGAAGCGCGGAAAAAGCAGGCTGCCCAGGCACATGCCTCCCATGTACGTTCCCAGCAGCACGCCCAGCGATACCGCGGAGCTTCCCACGGCGAGCTGCAGCAGTTGCAGCCACACGATTTCGTAAATCAGCGCCGCGCAACCGCTGCCGGCAAACAGCAGCACTAGAAACGGAAGGAAGGGCCGCAGGTGGGATGAACCTATTGAAACGTCAGCCGGGGAGGTAGCTTGTGGTGTACTCATGAAACTGAACCGATTGACGGCTAGTCGGCCATCATACCGCAGGGCAATCGACTTTCACCACCAGCCTGTACCAACTGTGTGGACGCCGTGGCGCGGCGTCCGGTTCCGCTCGACGCGCGCCTCAGGCATATAATCTCTACAGACTGCGAGGTGAAATGAGCATAAAGCTTCTTCCCGTGGCCGTCGCGGCCCTGTTGCCGGTTTGCGCGTCCGCGCAATGGATCAACTACAAGACCGACGGAATTCCGCGCACGCCGGACGGCAAGCCGAATCTAACCGCTCCTGCTCCGAAGACTCCGGATGGCAAGCCCGATCTCTCCGGCCTGTGGCGGCAGCCGGACGGTGTGAAGTATACGGTCAACATCGCGGCGGATCTCAAGCCGGGCGACGTGCCCATGCAGCCATGGGCCGCGGAGTTGTACAAGCAGCGACAGGACTCGCTCAGCAAGGATGACCCGGTGGGACACTGCCTCCTTCCCGGCGTTCCGCAGATGAATGCCGTGCCTTATCCCTACAAGATTTTCCAATATCCGAATGAGATCGTGATTCTATACGAAGCGTTCGCGACCTTCCGTCAAATCTTCACCGACGGCCGCGAGCTTCCCAAGGACCCGAACCCCACGTTCATGGGCTACTCCGTCGGTCATTGGGACGGAGACACGCTGGTGGTTGACTCAAACGGATTCAACGACACAACCTGGATCGACACCGGCGGGCATCCCCATTCCGATGCAATGCGAGTGACTGAGCGTTATCATCGCCGGGACTTCGGCCACATCGATTACACCGTGACCATCGACGATCCCAAAGCCTATACGCGTCCATGGAGCGTGTCTTATCGAATTAACCTCATGCCGGACACGGAACTCCTGGAGTATCTCTGCACCCAGAACAATAAGGACCTTCAGCATCTGGTCGGGAAATAGCCGCACGCAACGATTCGATTTCGCGCGGCATCTCACATGGTGGAGATGGTATCCGCTGAGTTAGACGTGCGCACCGGCGAGAAGCATGATTTGATCGCCAGCGTCGCCTACGCCCTGTGGGAGTTGCGGCAGAGGCGCAACGATCCCGATGACCCTGAGGCTGATTGGTTTAATGCCGAGGAGTTGGTGGAGGACTTGAAAAACCATCAGCAGCTCTCTGAGCGCTGATGGCAGGCGTTTCGCGGGAAGGACCATCCGCGGGGCGAGGAGAAATTCCCGCCCCGCATCGTGAGCCTGGCTCAGTGTTTCCCAGTCTGTTGTTGGGATTGCGACCCCTGAGAGGGCGGAGGCATGTGTTGCTGCTGGCGCGAAGCCTGTTCGCTGCCGCCAGCCGAAGCCATCCACTCTTGAGCCTTTCTCTCAGCTTCATCGCGAGCGTAGCCGTACCGTTCCTGCAACTTGCCAATGAGCTTGTCGCGCTGGCCGGCGATCACCTCAATGTCGTTGTCGGTAAGCTTTCCGAACTGTTGCCGCACGCTTCCTTTCAATTGCTTCCACTTGCCTTGGAATTCATCTGAGTTCATAAGTCCAAAGATCTCCTTGCTAGGATTGGCGCAGAAGTTCCGCGCGCCGTAGGGGGATGCAGTCGGTGGGCCACCTCAGGCACGGCGTTGAATCGAGGTGACGCGACGGCTAAATCCACCGGCAGCTCGTAAATATTCCCGGAAATAATTTCCGGCGGATTTCCGAAAGCCACACCCCTTTGCCGATGCGCAGGGGCATCGTCAAAGATCCGACGCAAATCGGCGAACCGGCGACGCTGAAACATGAAAAGACCACGCAAATTCAATAACTTGAGATGGAGTGTGCCTTGCATGCTTTGGGCTGCGGCATTATCCCCAAAAGGCTTTTGTCCCCAAATTAGAGGAGCACGGGTGGATCACACTGAGGTGGCGATTCTCGGAGCCGGGCCAACCGGCATCGGCGCCGCTCTGCGCCTGCTCGAATTGGGCAAAACCGATTTCCTGTTGATCGACGCCGCCGACGCTCCAGGTGGTCTCGCTTCCTCTTGCGTCGATGACCAGGGATTTACATGGGATCTTGGCGGTCACGTCCAGTTCTCGCACTATCGCAAATTTGACGAGTACATGGATCTCGCGTTCCCCGCCGACGGCTGGTTGTGGCATGAACGCGAGAGCTGGATCTGGTTTCGAGACCGGTTCATCCCCTACCCCTTCCAGAACAACCTTCATCGGCTGGATCGACAAGATCGCTGGCGCGCGATCCAAGGGCTGATTTCGGCCGGGTCGCTGCACGAGGCGCCTCAGAATTTCGAGCAGTGGATTTTTGCCACGTTCGGTCCCGGAATCGCCGAGCTTTTCATGCTGCCGTACAACCGGAAGGTATGGGCGCATTCGCTCGACACGATGGATTTCCGCTGGGTGGGAGAACGGGTCGCGCTGCCATCCCTAGAGCAAGCCATGAAGTCGATCTGTCTGGACGAAGACCAAGTCTCCTGGGGACCCAATCGGCGCTTCCGCTTTCCGCTGCGCGGAGGGACCGGCGCGATCTGGCGATCGCTGGCGAACCAGATTCCGGCGCGAAATCTGCGGCTCTCCATGAACATCGAGCGGATTGACGCCGATGCGCGAGTGCTCAGCTCAGCCGCATGCCAGGTGAAATACGAAACCTTGATCTCGACTGCCCCGCTCACCTGGCTCACGCAGGCCATGGCCGATCCCAGGCTTGCTCAGCGCGCGGGACAGTTGCAGTCATCCACGGTTCACGTGATCGGAATCGGGCTGGAAGGCGAACCTCCGGAATCGGTTCGCAAGTTGTGCTGGATGTACTTTCCGGGGGCCGACAGCAGTTTCTATCGCGTCACAGTCTTCAGCAATTACAGCCCGAACAACGTCCCGGCGCCTGGATCGACCTGGTCGCTGATGGCGGAGGTTTCGGAAACCGATTTCACCCGCCGGGATCGCGAGACGCTTGTACAGCGTGTTGTCGAGGAGATGAACGCAATCGGGCTGATTCCGGATAGGCGTAAGATCCTCAGCCGATGGCACAGAGTGTTGAAGCACGGATATCCAACTCCATCCCTCGGCCGCGACTCGATCCTCGCGGAGGTTCTGCCGGAGCTCGAATCGAAACGCATCTTTTCGCGCGGACGTTTCGGCGCGTGGAAGTACGAGGTCAGCAATCAGGATCATTCCTTCATGCAAGGCGTCGAAGTCGTCGATCACATTCTTTATCGCCGAGCTGAGCCGACTCTCTCAGAACCTGACCTGGTCAATCAACGCTACAACCCGTTTCCATACGCCGAGTGGGAGGCTGCGTAGATGTTCGAGAGTTCCTCGCTCCTAGCGTTCGCGAATGCTACGGAAAGCAAGCCTGCGGCTGCATCCGACATTCAAGAGGTCCTGGATCTCACCGGCTATGAGGCGCTGGTGGATCTGATTCGGCGCGAGGGACTAGATAAAATTCCAGGCGATTTTCTGGAGATTGGCTGCTTTCTTGGCGGAGGCACGGCCAAGCTGGCGAAGGTTGCGGCCGAGGCCGGAAAACGCGTGTGGGTCATCGACGTTTTCGACCCCGCGTTCGATGTGACACAAAATCTCGCCGGTAATCGAATGGCCGATCTGTACAAAAAGTTCCTTCGCGGACGAAGCCAGGAAGACGTCTTTCGCGAGGCGACCGCGCCATGGTCGGAATCCATCCAGGTGATCAAGGAGGATTCCATGAAGGTGAAGTTGCCCGAGGATCTCGGCCTGGCCTTCGCATTCACTGACGGCAATCACAACGCCGCATGGGTCAAGAGCGACTTCAAGCTGGTTTGGAAGCGCCTGGTTCCCGGCGGCTGGGCCGGATTTCACGATTACGGCGGCGATCTGCCCGAAGTCACCGCCGCTCTCAATTCCATGATGACCGAACATGACGGCGAAATCAGGCGCGTCGAGAGGATCAAGAAGCGCTGGATCCTCCTGGTGCAGAAACGCCGTGAGATTCCAGAAAGGAAACCAAATGAAGTTTAGGGAAAGCGCGCTCGCCCACCAACTGTTAGACGGTCTCGAAGGCATCGAGATCGGAGGATCGGCTCATAATAGCTGGGGATTGAATACGCGCAACGTGGATCAGTCCAAGGACCTGACGGTATTCAAGCGGGAAGAGATCCGAATCTGCGGCGAGGCCATGCCGGTCGATATCGCGGCATCCGGGGACGACTTGCCGCTCGAAGACAACAGCGTGGACTTCGTGATCAACTCGCACGTCATGGAACATTTTCCGGACCCGATCAAAGCGCTGAAGGAGTGGCATCGGGTGGTGCGGCCGGGCGGCTACATTTATGTGATCGCCCCGCACAAGGAGCGAACTTTCGATCAGCAGCGCGAGCGCACCACGCTGGAGGAGTTGATCGAGCGGCACGAGACCGGCATTTGCCCCAATCCGAACGGTGCGCACTGCTCGGTATGGATCACGGAAGACTTCGTCGAACTGATCAATTGGCTGGGATGGCCGATCGCCGCGGTTCAGGACACCGACGACAAGGTCGGCAACGGTTTCGCTGTGGTGATCCGCGTGGAAAAGGATGCGTCGCAATGTTCGGCCCCGCGCGTCTCGATCAGGAAGCCGGAAAAACACAATTTCTCGATGACGTTTTTGCTGGGCCCGACCGGAAATACCCGCACCGGCGGCGCGGCATGCATTCTCGAATACGCGCGCCGGTTTCAGGAGCGCGGGCACCCGGTCTCGATCACCACGTGGCCGAAGTTTCTGTGGCCCGGCTCGGAGCCGTTTCCGAATCTCGATTTCTCCGTTCCGATTCACTACAACCACAACGCAACGCCGGACATGCTGCCGTCGCATCTGGTGAATCTATCGCCGCGCGACTATTTAGGTGAGTTGAGATTCTTCACTTCCTATCTCAGCCTGCTCACGCCCGCGATTCCTCGCGCGGATGTGATCATCGCCGCCAATTGGGAATCGGTGCTGCCGGCCTGGCAATGCGGAAAAGGGAAGGCGGTCCATTTTCCGCAGCATTACGACGAAGTATTTTTCACGCTAGACGGAGCCGCCGGGGCCTCCTTGCAAGGAAATCCGTTGATCAAGATGCTGTGCCGGAACGCATTTCAGATGCCGGTATATCGCATCGCCAATTCAACCTGGCTGGCGGGCGAACTGAAGCGCCGCTTCGGCGAACAGGTTCCGGTAGTCACGCACGGCATCGACACGAAACGCTTCCGGGAGCTACCCAAACTCAGCGAGCAGGACGGCATCATCCGCATCGTGACCTATTCGCGCCCGGACAAATGGAAGGGATTCCAGGACGCGGTGCCGGCGGTCGGGGAGGTGATGAAGCGCCATCCCGGTAAGATCGAATGGCATGTTTACGGGTTCGCGCACGGCATCGGACCGGAGAACCGGGTCGCTCCATATAAATTCCACGGGCCGCTCGCGCACGAAGAGCTTAGCCGTCTTTACGCGGAGAGCGATATCGTGCTGTGCCCCTCCTGGTATGAGAGCTTTCCGCTTCCGCCGATCGAGGCGATGGCCTGCGGCACCGCGGTCGTCACCACGCGCTATGGCACCGAGGATTATGCCATCGATGGCCACACCGCGATCGTTGTGCGGCCCAGGGTGGTGGTGGATTTCGTGGCCGCGCTCGACGCGCTGATCCGGAGGCCAGACGTTCGGGGACGCCTCGCGCGCAACGGGCGTGCCATGGCGGAGAGCCTGACTTGGGAAGGCGCGGTCGCGGCGCGGGAAGAGCTGCTGTGGCGGATTTATCGAAACCAAATGCCGACCAACGCCTTCCAAGGCTTCGAGACCGGCATTTCGGACGGCTACGGCAAATCCTTCGAGCGCCTGATCGCCGAGGTCAATGCGAACGATGGCGATCTGTTAAACGGCGCCGACGGCGAACACTACATCGTCGAATCGGGCCGCTTGAGGCATCTTAAGAATCCGGATGCCATCGGCGCGGATTTGAGCCGCGCCAAGCCCGTGGACTTGCTCACGCTGCTTCGGACCGAACATGGCCCTGAAGTAACATCAGCCGCGAACTATTACGGCGTTCGCGGCTGAGCCTCCGAAACTTTACCGGCTCGAACTCAGAGAGTACGTTCGATCCCAGAACGGCAGCGTTCCAATGGGATTTCCCGAGACTACGACCTCGATACGCGAGTTGGCCGGGTCTCCCGCGGGTCCAACCGGACGAGAATTGCCCAAGCCGCGAGCAGATACTTGGGCGACGGGGACTCCGTTATTGATCAGAACATGCCTGACGGCAAGGGCCCGGTTTTCCGATTCCCCTGTCTTCGAGGGATTATCGCAGTAACCCTCGACGCTGATTGCCAATCCCGGCTGGCTTGAGATGATGGCGGCCACGCGCGCTATCTGCAGCGCTTCGCTTCCACGAACGGCGTCGCCGCTGAAGGCGGTGTCGGGGATGGTCACGACCAATCCGCGAGGCGTGTCGGTCGCAGCCATTATGCCGTTAAGGTCTTCGAGAAGCCGCACGCGCAAGGTGGACGCGCGGTTGGCACTTAGGTCAGCGCTTTGCTGAATCTGAGCGTTCTGAGCAGCCGCCTCGGCCTGCTGGGCGCGCTGACGGGCAGCGGCAGCCTCGCCCTGAGCTTGGGCGAGCGCAGCGCGGTCGGTGTCTACCTGTTGCTGCAATCGATTGGCGCGGTCATTTGCCGCCTGGGCATCCTGCTGCGCCTGACGAATGGCTGAATCGGCTTGCGCCCTAATCTGGTCAATCGATATCTGGGCGGCGGCGGCTTGCGCACGCGACCGGTTGATATCTTCCTGCGCCGCACGTAATTTGTCGTCCTGTTGGCGCTGCATCGCGATCAGCCGGGCATCCTCCGCGGTCTGCGCGGCCTGACGGGCGATCTCGACCACGCGGTGCGAGTCCTGTTTTGAGGCGTGCATTTGTTGAGCTTCCGTCAGCAGAGTCTGCGCGCGAGCCAGCGTATCCGGCGCGTAGCTTCCCGCGCCAGCCGACGCCGCCACGCCAACCGCATTCTCAGCCTGATAGAGTTCCGTCAGCGTCTCGAATTCCCGCGTGGAGACTTTCGGCGCATTGGCGATTTCCTCGGTCAACGCCGCGCTCTGATTCCAGGTATATTCGCCGCGAGGCAGTAACTCATACTTGGCGTTCACCGTTTCTATGCGCCCCTGAGTGTCCGGCCGTATTAGGTTCTCCATCACGACTACGTCGCTGGGCTGGCGGACCGCGGAATAGGGTTCGGCCGTGACAATCATGGCGAACGCCTGAAGATCGGTAGTGACGTGGAGGTGCCCATGGTCGGAATGATCCGGCACGATCTCGCCCATGTTGTGAGGACGTCCTTCTGGCGTAATGGCCCACAGCACGTAGGTCAAGTATTCGCGGCCGTACTGCTGCGAGGCTCTCAGGTGATCGAAGCTCGCGTCGACGTCGGTGTGCCCTTGACGGGAGTCCACTATCGCCGTGCCCTTGCCGTCCGGCAACAAAACGGTGCCCTTGAAATCGATCATCGTGGGACCGGAGCGATAGAAGTAATTGACGGCCTTCACGGTTCGCTCGACCACGGTTACGTGATAAATGGGAGCTGTACCAGAAATGGGAGCCGGGCCTGCCGGTGTCTGAGCTGGAGCAATCGCCGCGATAGCGAAAACGGCCGCGGTGCCGATGAGTACGGGTTTCATGACGCCTCCGGTTGGGAGGGCTGCACATCTGATACCACCGCCCTTAAGTCATTGCTTAAGCGAGGGCAATCAGGCCGGGAAGGTAGGAATTCCTGTCCTTGAGCGGTAAGAAATACGCCGCTTCAGGAGGGTGAATTTGCGCTCTTACGCGACTGGGAGGCCACGAGATTTGCGGCGCGCAGCAATGAATCGAATGTTCCCGCGTCAGTCCACCACCCCTCCAGGTGAGAGAAGGTCATGGAGCCTTCTCGAATGTAGGCGTTGTTAACGTCGGTGATTTCGAGCTCTCCGCGTTTGCTCGGCACCAGAGTTCGAACCTTGTCGAACACTGTGCCATCGTAGAGGTATATGCCGATGACGGCGTAGTTCGACTTCGGCTTGGCGGGCTTTTCTTCGATTCCCACGATGCGGTCTCCCTTGATTTCCGCCACGCCGAAACGCTCAGCATCGGGGACCTCTTTTAGCAGAATGCGCGCCCCCCGCTCCTGCCGATCGAACGATTGGACAGCCTCTCGGATGGATCCCTCGATGATGTTGTCGCCCAGAATGACGCAAATCTTCTCTCCGTCGGCGAAGTGTTCCGCCAACGCCAGCGCGTCGGCAATGCCGCCCTCGCCCTCCTGATACGTGTAGTTCAGGTGAGCCAGGCCGAATTCCTTTCCATTTGCCAGCAGACGGAGAAAATCTCCAGAATTGCGCCCGCCCGTCACCAGCAGAATATCTTTGATCCCCGCCTCGACCAGCGTTTGGATCGGATAATAGATCATCGGCTTGTCGAAAATCGGCAGCAGGTGCTTGTTGGTGATCTTGGTGAGAGGGAAAAGACGGCTGCCGGTGCCCCCGGCCAGGACAATGCCTTTCATGAGAAGCGCCATTGTATCATCCCGGTTTAAGGGGCCAAAGAGAGCCATCCGGCTTAACGCCAGTCGCGAAGCCCTAAACTTGTGGAAGCCTAATACTTATGCGCCGGAGGATTCTCTTCATCCTGGGCACGCGGCCGGAAGCCATCAAGCTTAGCCCGCTGATTCTAAGGCTTCAAGGGTCGCCCGAGGATTTTAGCGTCGATGTATGCGTGACGGCCCAGCATCGTGGAATGCTGGATCAAGTGCTGAACGCGTTTGCCGTTCAGCCCCGCTACGATCTCGACCTGATGCAGCCCGGACAAACGCTGTTCGCATCGACATCCCGGATCATCGCGGCTTTGGAGCCGGTATTTGCCAAGGCTCGTCCGGATATGACGATAGTCCAGGGCGACACAACTACGACGTTCTGCGGCGCGCTTGCGTCATTTTACAGCGGTGTCCCCGTCGGACACGTGGAAGCCGGTTTGCGCACGGGCGACCTTCGCCAGCCGTTCCCGGAAGAGATGAATCGGGTGTTCGCGTCCCGCCTCGCGACACTGCACTTCGCTCCGACTCGCGGCGCGGCCGAGAACCTGGCGAAGGAAGGCATTACCCGAAATGTGTGCATCACAGGGAACACAGGAATCGACGCCGTGCTGCATGTTCGCGGCCGGTTGGAGCGCGGCGAGCTGGCGGTGCCCGCGCCACCCTGTCTAAAGGCCGGCAAACGCCTGGTATTGGTGACCGCGCATCGGCGCGAGAGCTTCGGCGAGGGGTTCGAGCGAATTTGTCGCGCGCTGGCCGAGATCGCCAAACGTGATGACGTGCAGGTGGTATATCCGGTGCATCCGAACCCCAACGTCCAGGAGCCCGTGAACCGGTATCTGCGAAGCCATCCAAACATCGCTCTGATCGAGCCGATGGATTACGTCCCGTTCGTCGATCTCATGCGCCGGGCGCACATTGTTCTTACGGATTCCGGCGGGATTCAAGAGGAGGGTCCGTCGCTCGGCAAGCCGGTAATCGTCCTGAGGGAGAAAACCGAGCGGCCGGAAGCTGTGGAAGCCGGAACCGTGAGGCTGGCCGGTTCCGATCCCGCGCGGATCGTTGCTGAGACGGCGGCTTTGCTCGATGACCCGCAAGAATACCGCCGGATGTCGCGCGTGCACAATCCGTATGGCGATGGACATGCTTCCGAGAGGATTGAGGCAGCGCTACGCGAGTTTTGGTCCAGTTCTATGATGTAGTTGTGAGGGTGCTTGCAGAGTGGGCGCCGGCTCTGGCGCTGGTTGCCGCAATTGTTTCGGTTCCAGCTCTTTCAATTCCGGCTGGGGCGCAGGTGATTCCTTTTGAGTCCAACGGGCTGAAGTATAAGGCTCTTACGCATGGCGGCGTGACCATCATGTGCGCGCCTCTCCCGACTCGAGTTCGCGACTGGGTGATTTACCAAGTGGCCATCACCAACGGCGCGCCCATACCGTGGGCCTTTAAGGCCGAGGATTTTCACTTCGAGAGGGACGATGGAACGGTGGTTCCGGCGCTCTCCGCTCACGAAGTCGTGGAAACGCTGCTCAAGAAAGCGAGCCACGGCGATACCACCAAATTAGTGGTCGCTTACGAAGCGGCGATCTTCGGCAACATGCATCTGCATTCGACCAACGGTTATGAGTCGCGGCGGCAGGATGCGATGGCTTACGGGTCGAACAAACTGAATGCGGCAGCCACGGCTTCGGCGATCGTGCTGGCGCCGACCAAGCTTGCGCCAGGGGAATCGACCGATGGCGCGGTCTTCTACGCCACTGCCGGAAAGCCAATGGGCGCGGGGAAGCTGATCGCGAACGCCGCGGGCGAGGAGTTCGTGTTTCCAGTGGAGGCAGAACTGCCTAACACTTCCCGGCGATAGGCGTCTTAGACCTGTATGGGACGCTGGCTTGCGGATGCGTGGCAGGACGTTCGATTCGCGGTTCGAATTCTTGCCAAACGGCCGGGATTTACAGCCGCTGCGGTATTGACTCTCGCGCTGGGCATCGGCGCGACTACAGCGGTCTTTAGCATTGTCGATGCCGTGCTGCTCCGCCCCTTGCCTTATCGCGATTCGGACCGCCTGGTGGCGATCTGGGACAAAGCGCCGAAGCTGAATCTCTCGAAATTCTTCGCTGGATTCGACGACTTCAAGA
>JASHRP010000071.1 GCA_030037375.1 Bryobacteraceae bacterium
AATCACAAGGTGAACGGCCTGTTGTATCTCAAGGGAGCGTGGCTGCGTTCGCCGCTCGATCTTTCGTTTTCGTTTACGTCCGAGCAGGCGATAGATCAGCTCGCGTATCTTTCAGAAATCGATCCGTATGAATTCCGCCAGCGGAATATCAAAGATCCCCGATGGTTGGGAGTGCTCGATGCCGTCGCGCAGGCCGCTAGATGGGCTCCGCGTCGCGCCGCATCGAATTTAAGCTCCGCGAAGATTGTGACGGGGCGGGGAATTGGCGTCGGCACGCACCTGGCATCCTATGGAGCGGCTGTGGCGGTGATCGAAATCGATAAAGAGACCGGCCGAGTGGTGGCTAAGCACATGTACGGCGCGATCGACGCCGGGCTGGTGGTGAATCCGGGCAATGTTGAAAGTCAAATCAGTGGCCAGCTCGTGCAGACCGCGAGTCGCATGTTCAAGGAGGAAGTGAAATTCAACAACACAAACGTCACCAGCCTGGATTGGGCCAGTTACCCGATCCTGCGGTTCGATGAATGCCCTGAAGTTACTCCCGTTGTTGTTCAGCGCTTGAATGAGCGCCCCAGTGGCGCGGGCGAAGAAGTGATGGCCGCGGCGGCGGCCGCAATTGGCAACGCTTTTTTCGACGCGACTGGCGTGCGGATGAGGGAGTATCCCATGACGCCCGCGCGCGTCCTGGCCGCACTCAAGAAGACTGCATAAACTGCGCCTGACGGGCTTACTTAGCCGGCGGCTTCGTCGGCTCGCTTGTCGCGGCCCCACAATCGCGCGGAGGCCAAATCGGCTCCCTGCCTCATTGATTTCAGTTTGAGCCACACTCCCGGTTCGATTACCCACTCGCGGTTCGTAAATGTTCCGAAGCCGCAATCGGCGCTGGCGATCACACGCTCGCGATCGCCCACCGCAGCGACCGCTTCTTCGAGCCTCCGCGCCACCACTTCAGGATGCTCGATGATGTTGGTGGTCGTATCGATTACACCCGGCAACAGCAGCATGTGAGCTGGCAACGGATTGCGGCGAAGCGCCTCGTATTCGTGCTGATGGCGAGGATTGGCGAACTCGATACTCAGCGCGCCGACATTCGCCCGATACAGCACCGGCAGAATCAGCTTCAGCGGAACGTCGAAGACGTGCGGGCCATCCCAATTTCCCCAGCAGACGTGGAGCCGCACGCGATCGCGCGGGATTGCCTCCAAACCTTGGTTCAGAGCGGAGACGTGCATCTCGGCGGCCTTTACGAAATCGGAATCGGAGAGATCCTGATAGAACATGGAGCGATCCATCGCCAAATCGGGCGCATCGATTTGAACGATCAATCCCGCTTCGTGAATCGCGCGATATTCGTTACGCATCTCCCGCGCGAGCGCGGCCAAATACGATCGATGCGAATCGTACCAAGCGTTCATCATGGTCGTGGAGACAATCCCCGGGGACGGCGCGGTCATGAACCGCTCGAGGAACGCGTCGGCGGTATTCGCCGCATTCTGAAAGCGCGCGGTTTCCTTCTGGATCGCGCCGGTGTCCAGGTAATGCAATTCGGCGCGCGCTTCCGGAGCGTTCTGCATCCGGCTGCGCTTCGGAAAGCGGCGGATTAGATTCTCCATTAGTGCGGGAAACTCGGTATGGTCGCGACTGGTACGGCGCTTGGACGCGCCTGAAAAGCCCGACATGCGCTGCGGAACATAGGTTTGGAAACCAACTCGCTGTTGCTCACCGTCGTTGCCGATGTCGATGCCGGCTTCGGCCTGCTTCTTGACCACGTGCAGGACCGCACGATCCATTTCCTGCGCGAGTTGCTCCGGGTCGATCTTCGCACCTTCTTCCCGCTGGATAAGAAGATCCGAAAGCGATTCGGCGCGGGGCAAACTGCCTACGTGGGTGGTTAGGATGCGTTCGCGGCTCTGCAGCATGACGTACCAGTATAGGCTCGCCCGGCCGCTTAGGCGTTAAACTGGAGCGTTGCCGCCCTACGAGATTTTATTCACGCCATTCCAGATCAAGGGCCTGACGCTGCCTAACCGGATCGTCATGGCGCCGATGACACGCGCCCAGTCGCCCGGCGGCGTGCCCGGCGACAACGTCGCCGCGTATTACAGACGCCGCGCGGAGAACGGAGTCGGGCTAATCCTCACGGAAGGAACCGCGCCGGCCACGCCCGAAGCGCTTAACGATCCCAACGTTCCGCACTTCTACGGTGATGCCGCGCTCGCAGGTTGGAAGAATGTCGAGACTGCGGTTCACCAAGCCGGCGGACTTATCATGCCGCAGTTGTGGCATGTCGGGATGCGGCGCAAGCCGGGCGATTTGCCGAATCCCGAAGCTCGCCCGCTTGGTCCCTCCGGTTTGGGAGAACCCGGCAAGCCTGTGAATGAGCCGATGACGGAAGCTGAAATCGCGCGCGTTATCGAAGGCTATGCCCGGTCCGCTGCCGATGCAAAGCGCCTGGGATTCGATGGAGTCGAGATTCACGGCGCTCACGGCTACCTGATCGATCAGTTTTTCTTCGCCGGCACCAATCTCCGCACCGATCGCTACGGCGGCGGCATTCGCGAGCGTACGCGCTTTGGCGCCGCGGTGATTCAGGCCTGCCGTAAAGCGGTTGGTCCTGATTTCCCGGTCTTTCTGCGTTTCTCGCAATGGAAAGGCTTCGACTACGGCGCTCGTCTGGCGACCACGCCGGAGGAACTCGCCACGTTCCTCGAACCTCTGGTGGAGGCAGGCGTCGACGTCTTCCACTGCTCGACTCGCCGCTTTTGGGAGCCGGAATTTGAAGGCTCGACCCTGAACCTCGCCGGCTGGACCAAGAAGATCAGCGGCAAACCGGTGATCACCGTGGGCTCGGTCGGACTCGACACGGACTTCACCACCACGTTTCGCGAGCGCAAGAACGCGGGAATCGCCCGGATCGACCGTCTGATCGAGATGCTCGAAGCCCGCGAAGTCGATCTAGTCGCGGTCGGCCGGGCGCTGCTGAGCGATCCCGCCTGGGCCGCCAAGATTCGGGATGGCCGCGTGGATGAATTGTCGGCGTTCAATATCGAGACGCTTAAGGTATTAACTTGAAGCCTAACCCAAGCGAACGCCTTACGACCTCGGTTTCTTGGTCCGCCGATTTATCGATCGGTAGCAGCGATGCGGATCCAAAAGCAGCCGGATGAAAACGTAATTCGCACGATCCGCATTCTTGCGTTTAGCTGTGCTGCCGCTCTGGCGTATATTGTGCTTTCGCAAACCTTCCGTTCGGACCTCGCACCCACCCGCGAGGAAACGCCATGGAGCCGCCAGGTGGAATCGGCCCAGCAGGAGTCGCCTGTGGATCTGCCGATCCCGGTGGTTCCGCCGCCTCCGCCTTTGCCGAAACCGGCGAGTCATCGTCCGCGCAAGGCCGAAACGAATAAGGCCATAAATCCTCTCGCTTCGAGGGCGCTAGCAGTCGAAGCGCGTTCCGAGATTGCCGCCTCGGAAGAGGCCGATCAACGCAAGTAGGTCAGACCGCTCGGCGCAGAGCCGTGGCCGCCGCTGCCCGAGGCTCCATTGTCAGGATCTTGCGGCCGCGCCGCGTCTGCTGCATACGCTCTGTAGCCGATGCGATTGCTTCGTCGATCGATTCACTATGCACCTCGACGCCGCCCCAACTGAAGAGAATCGACAGCGATTCCATGGAGCGCAGTTGGAAGTCCCACAGTTGCTCCGCGACCTCGGCCAGCTTGCGTTGAGCCGCTGCGCCGCGCTCGCCCGGATAGATCAGCAGAAACTCGTCTGCGCCGGATTGCGCCGCGAAATCGTTCGGACCCAGCAGAGATCGAATGAGCCCGGCAACTTCTCCGGGCATCGATGATTCTTCATTCTGCGACGCGCTGGCGCCGATTGAGATCACCAGACCACTGACAGGCTGGCGGCTCTCCACCAGCCGTTTGAGGACAAAACCATCCTGAAATCCGGCCGGCAGGCCCGCGGGCTGCGGATGAGCTTGCGCTTCTTTCTTCGCGGCTGCGAGTCTTGCGTGCCTCGCGTCGAGGAGAGATTCCCAGTTTCGGTGTCGGCCCGTCAACTCCGGAGCGGCAGCGGCGGCTGGCTGTTCGGCCTCGGCGACAGATTGGACGACAGGTTCAGCGACGGCCTCGACCAGTGGTTCAATGGCCGGAGCGGGCGCAGGCATCTCGGAGATGTTCGTCTCAGAGATGGCTAGGGAAGGCGTTTCGACGCTGGGATTCTTTAGAGCCGGATTGAACTCAGAGGCTGTGGCGGGAGCAGGATCTTCCGCCGGACTCATACGCCCGGCGCGCCGCGACGCCAGTTCCGCACCGCGTTGCATCGCGGCCAAAGCTTCGGGCGAAGCCGCGCGGCGGTTCTCGGAATCGCGCCGCGCTCGCGGCGGCTTGCCATTTTCCGAACGGTTCTGACTGCGCGACGCCATTTCCGCGAATGGCAAACTGGGGGCCTTCCGTTCATTCTCCATGTTCGGTTTCGGAGAATGCTGCTCGATCACCGCTTGCGGCGCGAGCATCTGGACACGTTTCAAATCCTCCTCGCGCCGAACCTTGAGTTCGAGCGTGAGCTCGCGGAGCTGCTGGTTGTTGCGCTTGAGAAAATCGCACATCAGGGCCACGAGTGCAGCGCCTACAATGAGGACCAGGCAAACGAATATTTGCATCTGATGAGGGCCTAGTTCCATCGCATCTCAATTCTAGGGCGACCGCCTAATAGGCGGAATAGACTCGCCCTCCCATTTGGGACCGGTACGCATGCGGGTGTATCAATGGAACGGAAGTACTATTTTGAGGCGAGCTATTTCTCGGGAGGCTATTTTTCGGCCGCCTATTTCTCGGCAAACCAGGCCAGGAAAAGGCCGTCCGGCGGCACGTCTTCCCAATAGGAGATCGGCTGGCTCCAGACGCGGCGGCAATGGCGCGCAAGTAAGCGTTCCAGCTCCCTGCGCCCGAACCATCGCTCCCATTGCGGGGTTTCCAGTCGCCCCCACGCTTCAGCGTCCTTGTCGATAATCAGGATCCGGCCGCCCGGCTTTACGATTCGCGCCAGTTCCTCAACCGCGCGGGGGATGTCCACGGCATGCTCCAGCGATTCCGTGGCGTACGCGGCATCCATGGATTCCGTCGCCAACGGAATCGCGGTCATGCTGCCGGCCACCCGCTCCAGATCCGCCGGAGCGCCCCGCAGCATGGCCTCTGCGAGATCCATCGCCACTACCCGCGCCCGAGGGAATCTCTCCTTGACGATCCGTGCGAATCTGCCTTTCCCGCACCCCACATCGGCAACCTTCCCTTCCGGCACGTCGCCAAGGTGTTCTAGAACCAGCTTGACGTGCCAAATGCGCGGATCGATGGTCGAAGGGTAGTGCTCCTCATCCCCGGCTGCACGGTTGAAATACGCGCGAATGTCCGCAGGATTGGCTGCGGGGCGCGCCCGACTGCGAATCCGGTCAAGAATTCCCACGCGCGCGTCTCATTCGGACTTGGTCAGGCCTCATTCGGATTTGGTGAGCCTCAGTCGGATTTAGTCAGGAAGATCGGCAAGCCCATTTTATTCGCGTAATTGGGCCTGTACCGCTGTTTGTTGTACATCGCATCTACGTCAACTCGCCGAGGGCCCAGCGCCGGATCGGGAATCGGCGCAAGCGTATAGCAACCGTGCACCAGCGCGGCCATCAGTCCGCTCTTTCCCGAAAGCACCGCGTCCATCGCGATGTTGCCGAAAGTCGCCGCCACCAGCTTGTCGGCGAAGTCCGGTTCTCCGCTACGCAGATCGTAGGTCAGGTCGCTGACGATGCATTCCTCGCGCGTCCGGTTTCCGATCTCCATCGCTAGCGCCTCGGCCACGCTGGCTTTGTGGCGATGCCCGAAGGCGTCCGGCTCGCCGTACTCCTGCACCTTGTAGCCTTCCCATTGCGCGCCTTCGGAGAGCACCACCAGCACATAATTACTTGGCGTGTGATGTTTCTCTTCTATGAGAATGTCGATCAAGTGCTCGAGGTTGACCTTGAATTCGGGAATACAGCAGCGGATCGAAGTAACGTAAGCGGTGTACAGCGCGGTAAATCCCGCATCGCGCCCGAAGACACGGAAGATCCCGACCCGCTCATGCGAGCCTACGGTGGTGCGCTGGCGCTGAATCGCGTCCATCGCGCGCGTGACGGCTGTCGAGAAACCGATGCAATACTCCGTGTTGCGAACGTCGTTGTCCATCGTCTTCGGAATCGCCACGACCTTCATGCCAAGTTTGTCCAGCTTCGCCGCGTAGCTCAGCGTATCGTCGCCGCCGATCGCCACCAGGTAATCGAGCCGCAACTTCTCCAGATTCCCGAGCACCTGCTTGCTCATGTCCCAGGTTTCCTTGTTCTTAGGAAACAAATCGGGAGAAAGAAAATCGGGCAGCTTACGCATCTTCGAAGGGTTTGTCCGGCTGGAATGCAGGATCGTACCTCCGAACCGGTCGATGGTTCTGGTGTTCTCGCGGTCGAGCGGCTGGATGTAGCGCCTCAGGCTCTCCGGATCGTCCAAGTTCAGATGGGTCAAGCCTTCCCACCCCCGGCGGATGCCGATGATTTCGCAGTC
>JASHRP010000613.1 GCA_030037375.1 Bryobacteraceae bacterium
CACTCAGGCAGGGACTGGCAGGGCCGAATGACGCGGCGGCTAACCGAACGATTGAATCTGACTGCGAACCAACAGATGCGCGTTAAAGCGATATTCAAAGAGGCCCGTGACCAGAATCGGCCGATGGCAGCCCAACTTAGGGACGAGCGAATGGCGCTACGTAACGCAGTGAAAACGGACTCTTTGGCGCAAATCGATCAAATTACCGGGTCCAATGCGGCACTCAATGCGAAGGTCGAAGCCAACCACGTAAAGACTATGGCAAAGATCTACTCGATTCTAACGCCGGATCAGAAAGCGAAATTCGATTCTGCGTTCGGCCATGGCGGACGGGCTCGTGAGGCGAAAGGAGTGTAACGGACCGGCTCAACTCACCATGAGCGAGTGTCGCGCGGGGGCCGATTAACGTAACAAGCTGACGAGCAAGATCGCCAAGACAATCAAGGTGGCCGTCACATAGGTATAATCGCGCTCCCGCGCAAATGCGACCGCCGAGAAGGCCACGCGCGCGACCGGTGTGGCGATCAGCAGCAAAAGACCCAATTGGATGATTGCGCGGCAATCTCCACCGGAGGCAGCCGCGAACATGCAAAATACGTTGCTATATACCGCGGAGGCTCGATGGAACGTATGGTAGGCGGTAGCCTCGCGGCGGGACTGAATTACATAACACAACCCACCGCAAATGACTACGGCGGCCGAGGTCCCAACGCCGACGCGCAGGAGCTTGGCGATCGTTTGCTCAAATCCAACGTGCTCTGTGTCGGTCACCTCTAGATCCTCCCTCCGATCCCGTTCACGATCATCTCTATCGCCATCACTCCGACCACGAGTGCAAAAACCAGACGAAGGACCTTGGTGCGAGCGCCGATCAACCCGCGGGCGCCGATTATCGAACCTGCGAGAACGCCGAGCATAACCGGCATTGCCAGGCCTGGGTCGATCCAGCCTCGGCGCAAATATACTCCGGCGCTGGCCGCCGCCGTAACCCCAATCATGAAATTGCTTGTTGTCGTGGAAACCTTAAAAGGAAGCTTCATAACGCGATCCATGCCGATCACCTTAAGCGCACCTGAGCCAATCCCGAGCAGTCCTGAGATTAACCCTGCGCCAAACATGACGGCCATTCCTGCTTTGATTCTCTGAGCTTGATACGAGACGGGTCCGGCGGGGGAAGGGTAAACTCCGTGGAGGCGCAGGCGGGCGGCAAGTGGATCCGCTTTCGCCGGCGCCTCCGTAGTAGCGAGCTTGGTGTTGGACTGCCACGCTGCATGCAGAAGCACCAGCCCGAAGACGATCGCCAGGGCACCGGTCGGGATAACGCCCGCGAGGGCCGCGCCCACCACCGCGCCGAGCGTGGTGCCAATTTCCAGAAACATGCCGATTCTGACATTGGAATAGCCTTCGCGCACGTAGGCGACGGCGGCGCCGGAAGAGGTGGCAATTACTGAGACCAGGCTCGCGCCGATTGCATAGCGGATATCGACTCCCAGCAACAGCGTCAGAGCGGGAGTGATGACCACCCCGCCGCCTAAGCCTGTCAAGGCGCCCAGGAAGCCGGCCAGCCCGGAGATCAGAAGTACGAAGGACGTGAATTCGAGAACGGGCATCGTTCAGCAACAGTGACGGCCAGCGCGGCGCAGGTGGAATCCCAGAGCCATCGCGGAAGATCAAAGCAACTTTTGCTCCTGGCGTAAAACTTACTACGATCATGGTCTCCAGTTACAACACTCTGGAGGGGCTCTGCGGCCACGCGCGCCGCTTGAAAGGCGGCACGCGAAGTGCAATAGGAGTTTCGCATGTTCGTTGACGCAGGAGGCGGCCCTAGCGATCCGAGGACGATCGTCTGACCATACCATGAGGCTCGCCATGAGAATGTCCGAACAGAAAGAGGTGTGCCAATGCTGCAAACGTTACTGCTTATCTTCTTGGTGATTCTGCTGGTCGGCGCTCTGCCAACGTGGCCCTATAGCGCCAACTGGGGGTATTTTCCGAGCGGCGGGCTAGGATTGCTATTGATCGTTCTTCTGTTGATCGCGCTCTTCCGCCCTCCGCGTACGCTTTGACACTCCACGCGTGATAGCATCGGGGGTTGATGCAGCGGTCCGCGGCGCCGCGGACCGCTGCGAAATGCGTTAAGGAAGGGAGCTAGCACGATGAAAGTCGAGAAGCCGTTTCTTACCGACGTCGAGGCGCTGCGCACCCGCGCGCGGGATAGTATTCAGAAGGGCGCCATCACTCCCGACTATCAAGGCGACGTGAAGCAAACCATCGAAATTCTTCAAGCTGTGCTGGCGACCGAAATCGTCTGCGTGCTGCGCTATACAATGAACGCGGTAGCCGCTACCGGGATATCGAGCGACAGCGTGAAAAAGGAGTTCGACGACCACGCAAAGGAGGAGCAAGCTCACATGCGCGCCGTGGCGGAGCGCATCAATCAGATCGGGGGCGTTCCCAACTTCAATCCGCAGGGTCTCGCCTCGCGCGCCGCCTCGCAATACGTCGAGGGCGAAAACTTGATCGAGATGATCAAGGAGAACCTCGTCGCCGAGCGGATCGCCTGCGAGCACTATCGTGAGCTGATCCGTTATTTCGCCGACAAGGACCCGACGACGCGCGTGATGATGGAGAGCATTCTGACCAACGAGGAGGAGCATGCCAACGACATGCACGACCTGCTGGTGGCTCACGAAGGCAAGCCGATGCTCTCGAAATCATCGGCCTAGCGAGACCCGAATCGGCTACCGGCCCGCGCTTCCGCGGCGGCTGGCGGTCGCCCGCGCCTGACGGGATAGCGCTTCATGCGAAACAGCCTGGCGCCCTTCGCGACGGAGTGCATTCATAGTCGCACGGGACCTTTTCCGCGCCGGAGCGCGCTTGCTCTGGGCTTTTGCAGAGTCGCGCTCTGCCTGTTGACGAGTCTTGGCCGAACCGGATTTTGGCGGCGCCAGCTTAACGCCTGCCCTTCTGGCCTTGGATAGCCCGATAGCGATGGCCTGCTTGGCCGAACGCGCCCCATGTTTACCTTCCTTGCCGTGCTCGATCTCCTCATGAACAAACTCGCCGGCCTGCGTCGAGGGGGCCTTGCCCTCCCGTTTCGCCTTTCCAGCGCGCTCGATAACTTTCTTTTCGCGCATGCGAACCTCCGGGTGATTCACTGGCAACTGACGTTCCTTTCACTGCCGCGAAATAGCAACGGCATCTGGAAGTGAACTTTCACTCACCCAGATGCCGCGCGTCGGTCGACAGTCTCCGGGGCCAACAATGAAGTTAGTCCCAGTAAGGAGACGCGCCGTAATATTGATAGACGGATGTACCCCAGGTCCGGTCCGTCATATCGGGCCAGTGGTCCTTGTCGAATCCGGGGGCTTTCTTGAGGCGCTCCTTGTCGACGTCCAGCGGGAATACCTTATGGTCTTCGTCGAGCGACAGCATGCTCCACGGGATCGCGAAAAGCTTGTCGCCCATACCCAAGAACCCGCCGAACGAGAGCACCGCATAGGCGACGCGGCCCGTCGGGGTATCGATCATGATTTCGTCGATCTTGCCGATATCCTCGCCCCGGGAATTCACCACCCGATCTCCAGCCAGGGTAGACGCACTCAAGACGCGCCGGTACGCTTTGCCTGTCTCGGTGGTGGTTGGTGGATAGACTGCCATAGTTAACCTCTCTTTTCTTTGAATCTTGTAAGGAATGCGGACCGCTCTACTTGACGCTGACGCCGAGCTCACGCGCGATATCCTGGGCCATCTTGAGATGTTCCTGGAGCGTCGGAAGGGCTTTGGAAGCGAATGCCTTTACGTCGTCGTCGGCTCCGCTATTGGCTTCTCTTTGGAATGCGGCTACGTCTTCCTCATGATCTTTGACCATGTCGGAAATGTACGCCTTATCGAATTCAGCGCCGGTTTTGTTCGACAGAATCTTGTAGCTCGCCTTTTGCTTGGCGGTTATGTCGGTAGGAACGGTGATGTTCTTGCGGGAAGCGACGGCTTGGAGCTCATTGCCTAGCTTGGTGTGATCGTCCACCATGCGCTGTCCAAACATTTTCACGCGCTGGTTCATCGCGTTCGTTTGCGCGAGCTGTCCGAGCTTCACTTCGTCCATGCCGCCTTCCGCCGCGTCTTTAACGAACGAGGTATCGCCATGGTTGAGCGTTAGCGGAAGCTTTTGAGAATAGGCGAGCGGCGCAGCGCAGAGCGCGAGGGCGAACGCCGTGGACAAGGCACGGTATGACTTACATATGAGGTGCGGGTTCATAAAACGGTACTCCTTTGACCGGTGGCGGAGCAATTCGCCTGCCGAGTGCTTGCCTTCAGCGCCAAACTTCGAGCCAGTCCTTCGAACGCGCCGCTACGTTGCTGCTCATTCCGTAATATTTACAGTGGCTCGCGCCCGCGGGTTCACGGGAGCGTATTCGAGATGAAAGTCGTAAGGCTTGCATCCCGCAGTCGAACGCGCGTGCAAGCGTCCGAAGACTCTTGTCACCACAATGGTGCCGAAATCTGCGAATCCCATGCGATAACAGGAACGCAACGACGCGAAGTTGTTCCACTCCACATACGAAACCAAGCCCTTGAAGCCGCGAGCCAGGTATTGTTGGAGCGCCCATGTGATTCCGACCGCGTGCAAACGCCGGCCGCGATAGCGCTCATGGGTGAATCCCTTGTACTGATAGATGTATTGCCGGTCGAAGTGAAGCCTGAGCTCCGGAGGGTCGATCGCAGTGGGCGAGTTTGAATACCAGCCGTAGGCGGCCAGCTCTTCTCCATCCAGAACGGCAAAGCATTCATCTCCCTTCAAGAGTGCGTCTTCGACGAACTCCTCGGTCATCTCATTTTGCGGGTCTGCGCAGAAGCGGTACAGCATGCCCTGGTTGAGTAACAATGCGCGATAGTCGCCGCAGTTGGTAAAGCTCGGGTCGGCACGGTGGATTTTGATGCCCTTGAGAACTTTGAACATCACTGCGCGGTTCAGTGCGCGCAAGGCGACATCCTGGCACGTCTTAGTAAGACCGAAGGATTTCAAGTTACGGCTTAGATCGCTGCGGTTCATAAAGGTTGGCTGGACTCACGTTGCACGGTCGTCTGCCCGCTTTCGACCGTCACCGATAAGAGGCGCTGATGGGAGCGCCCTGTTTCAACCTCTCGGAACCGCATCGAGCACTCTCGTTCGGATCATGGCAAGTGCTGCGCTTGCGGTAAAGCTTACGCCCACGTAGCCAATCTGTCTGCTGGGAAGCTTCGCGGGATAGGACGGAAGGAAGAGGCATGCGAAATGCACAGGAAAACGACGCTATGAATGCCTCAGCCTGGTCAATACCATCCGCGCTTGGGGCGTCGAGGTGGTCTTCGGACTTCCCGGCGACGGCATCAACGGGATCATGGAA
>JASHRP010000614.1 GCA_030037375.1 Bryobacteraceae bacterium
CTGGACTGAGGCCCGCCGTCGAAGCGCCCGCGGGCGCGAGCGCGTACATGCTGGATCTGGTCGCGGCCATCAATGCGCAGCGGCCGAGTTACAAAGAACGCGACGCACTGAAGAAGTTGGAGGAGCCGCTCAAACGTTTGAAATCGGCCCCCGCGGCGGACCGGCTCGCATTCGTGTTTGAGGCGCTGGCGGAGATCGGCAAACAGGGCGGTTCGATTATCCTGCAAATTGCGCTCAAGGGAGTGGTCTCTCAATTGGTGCGCACGGAGCTGCCGCTCAACAGTCTCGACGCGGTACGGATGGTCGAGCTCGGCATGAACCGGTGGCAACGATTCTACTTTCCCTACAAAGCTCTCCTGGCGGCTTTCGAATCCGTCACGATGACTCCGGCTTTGAAGGAGGCGCTGCTCGGCCTCCGGGAAATGGTGGGCACCTCGCATGGGATGGACGAAATTCAGGAACGCATCGACGTTCTGGTTCACGGGGCAAAGGAAAAGCCGGCTGAGGCGGTGTCGGGCTGGAGCCGGCAGGTGTTCCAGGAGATCGACCGCTCACCGAAGCAACTGGCGTGGCGGCGCTTGCTCCTGCATGCGCGTTCGCTGACGCAGAGTACCGCGCCCGCCAAGTGGCAGAAGGAAGCTCTGGTTTGCGTGGAGAATATCGGGCGCGACGAGGTTCTCGAATCGGCCGGCCGGTGGCTGGCGCTCGGACCGATGCCGGAAATGCCGGCTCATCTTCAAGTACCGGAAGAGGAGGCCGATTACCAGAAGGGTTTTATTTGGACGCTGGGCGTGCTCGGCGATACGTCGGTCGCGTCCACGATCGCCGATTTCGGGTGCGCCTGTTTCCGCAAGATTCCACAGATTGGGGCGGTATCGCATCGCGTGGGCAACGCCTGCGTGAATGCGCTGGCGGTTATGCCGGGCTTGGCGGCGGTGACGAAGCTCAGCCGGATGTCGATGCGCGTCAAATATGACGTCGCGCAGAGGCTGATCGAAAAGGCGTTGACCGAATCCGCGGAGCGCAATCACGTCGGCCGCGACGATCTGGAAGCGATGGCTGTTCCTACGTTCGGATTCGATGCAAGCGGCGCGCGCACGGAAACGTTCGGTTCATGCGAGGCTCGATTGACGGTGCAAGATGGAGCCGCCGCGCTGAGCTGGTCGAGAGAGGGCAAAGCTCTGAAAGCTCCTCCGGCCGAGGTGAAGAACGATCACGCGACGGCTTTGGCCGACCTCAAGAAGTCGGCGAAGGAGCTGGACGCGGTAATCGGAACGCAGCGCTTGCGGCTGGAGCGCCAGCTCCTTTCGCAAAACTCGTGCCGGTTTGAGCAGTGGCAGGATTGGTATCTCAACCATCCGGTGACGTCGGCTTTCACGCGCCGCTTGATTTGGGAGATTCAGATCGGAGACGTTGCGCGGACCGCGATTTGGTGGGAAGGCCGTTTGGTCGACTGGTCGGGAGAAGCGGTGACTCCGCCGGCCGATTCCGCGGTCCGCCTGTGGCATCCCATCCGTTCAGAGGTTCAAGAAATTCTGAGCTGGCGATGCTTCTTGGAAGACCGGTGCATCCGCCAGCCGTTCAAACAAGCGCATCGCGAAGTCTACATCTTGACTGACGCGGAGCGCGAGACCGAAAAGTACTCGAACCGGTTCGCGGGTCACATCGTGCGGCAGCACCAGTTCTCGGCGCTATGCCGGCAGCGCGGCTGGCAGTTCAATTTGATGGGCGAGTGGGATTCGCACAACACTCCACATTTGGAATTGCCACGGTACAACTTGCGCGCGGAGTTCGGCGTGGATTTTTCGGACGGCGCGGAGGTTTCTGGCCACTTCGTGTACACGACCATCGGCACGGAGCGCGTGCAGTTTCTTCCGCTCGGAGAAAAGCGCAAGAAATTTGAGATTCGTCCGCGGCGAACACCGATTCCGCTGGCTGACATTCCCGCGGTGGTGTTTTCCGAGGTGATGCGGGATGCGGATTTGCTGGTCGGCGTGACCAGCATCGGGGCGGACCCGAATTGGGGCGCCGAACATCCGGACGATCATGCGGAGTACTGGCAACGCTTCGCCGATGCCGAGCTTTCTGTCGGGGCCGAAAACCGCAAGAGCGTGATCGAGAGCCTGCTGCCGAAGCTCGCGATTCGCGATCGATGCCGGATTGCAGACCGGTATTTGATCGTGCGCGGCGAATCGAACGAATACCGGATTCATCTAGGCAGTGGAAACGTGCTGATGGAGCCGGGCAGCCGCTATCTGTGTATCGTGCGCGGGGGCGGCGATAGCGCCGCCAGCGTTCCCCTTCCGTTTGAGGGAGACACGATGCTCGCGCTGATTCTCAGCAAGGCATTCCTGCTTGCGAACGATAAAGCGATCAAGGACGAGACGATTCTGCGGCAGATCCGCCAGCCATAAGATGCTATGCGAAGATTCCGCTGAGATCGAGGACGAAGCCTTCGACGGGTCCGTCGCCCGCGACTGAGGCGGGGTTGGCCAAGATTTCGGGTTCGCGGTTGGGACGGTAGATAGTCACGGTGCGCTCGAACGGATCGATCAGCCATGCGAGGAGCACGCCGGCGGCGATGTAGCGCTGCATCTTGTCGCGGAGACGGGCGATGCGATCGTCGGGAGAACGGACTTCGATAACGAATTGCGGAGCGAAGACGGGGAAGCGCTCTTTGGTTTCGGGATAACCTTCGAACCAGCTCGCATCCGGCGCGCGGCGTGCGCGTGTGGGAAAGCGGAAACCCGAGTCAGGGCCGCAGACCATGCCTCGGCCGGTTTTGTCCACCCAGTTCAGCAACCGATGGACGACCAATGCGACGCGGGCACCACTAACTGGATCAGTCGGCGGCATGATGAGGATTTGGCCCTCCTCGGTGTATTCCAAAGTGGCGTCGGGAAACAGCTCGCAAAGCGCGAGGAATTGTTCGTCCGTCAACTCCGGAGCGGTGAACGTCGCGGGGAGGAAATCCTCGAGATTGATGGCAGCCTGAGTCGCCATGCCTATCCAAAGTATATCTGCGTTGATAGAGTGCGGAGTGTGAAGACACTTCGGCCGAGAAGCATCGTCTCGCGACGGAAGGTTCTCGCGAAACCTCCCGCCGCGGATGGAAAAGGTTCTTCGAATGCTTAGCCCGCAAAACGGAGCCTTACGGCCCTTTGCGGGCAAGCGAAACGAACTCCCAAAACACCGGTTTGTTGGACCGATGCGTCCGCTCGAACATCCCCTGCTAAGAGAACCGATTCTCCCTCCGATCCCGCTGTGAGGCGGGACTGGATTCATCTAAAAAGCACGATGCTGCCTGGCCAGGCGTGTGCACGTCTTATGGCTTGAGGATGAGGGAGGCGAGTCGAGAGAGGGGTCGAGTTAAAGTGCGAAGTTGAGGAAACGGAAGGGAATTGAGTTTTTGGGATTGGCCGTGATGCAAGCGGACGTTGCGAGATTGAGGGGCTGGAGAATGGATCTACACTAAAAGTCAGTTTAAGCACCCGCAGAAGGGCATCACCGGGGGCGGTGCCGAGGTGTTGCGAGTTTGGATCGCCGTTGGAGGGCTGGAGCGATGGGATCGAGTCGATCACGGAGGGCTGGAAGCCGGAAAGACTGTATGCCTCGACGAAGGCCGAAGTGGGAACGGGGTCGCCGGATGGCACCGGGCTCACTTTGGGAGGGTTGGGAGATTCCGCTCCCGCGAGGTAAAGGGTGTTGCCGGGGCCGAGAGCGAAGAGACCGGGCGAATAAGAGGAGAGCAGCAGTTTCTCTCCGTCGGGGCTGAGCTCGGAGAGAAAGCCTCCATCGCGGCCCTGGAGCTCGAAGGGCGAGAGCGTTGGGAAGAAGGCCGAGGAAGTTGTACCGCCGGTCCAGACGTTACCGGCAGGGTCTAACGCGATCTGGGTTCCTCCACTAGGGGCGCACGCGCCGAGTTCGTCGACCCAAATAGGAGTCGAGGAGGCCTGCTAAGTTCGATGACGAAAGCGAAGGCGTCGCGGTCCTGGGCTTCCGGGCAACCTTGGAAGCCGGCAGTTGCAGTGAGCGGGAACGATGTGCCGACGGAGTTGCCGGTGACATAGATGTTGCCCGACGAGTCGAGCGCGACGGCTGCGGCGCCGGATAGACTTCCGCCGAGATAGCTGAGATAAGTCGGATCAGCGCCGCTGGGAGAAACGATAGCGAGGAAACCTACGCCCGTGGGAGCCGTGAGGCTCGACAGCGGAGGGGCGACCTCAAGCCGGATTTGATCCTCCATCGCCTGGCGCCGAACCTGCGACTGACGCACCTGCAACGCATCGCGAACAGCGTCGGCCTGCGCAATGCGGTTTCGCACCGGTACCACGAGTTGCACGCCTATGCTGCAGGAAGGAAAATCGCGGCGAATAACTTGCCCTAGCGCTGCTCCAATGCCACCAGTGGCGACACCTCCCGCTGGCATGGGCGCCAAAGGATTCGGGCTACCTGCCAGGCCGCTGTTCTGAACATTGCCAACGAGATTGAGTTGCGGTTTCACCGCATTGAGCGAGCCCTTCAAGCTGATCTGGGAATTCTCGACCTGAATGCCCGCGCCCTCCAGATCCGGCCGGTTTCGGAGCGCTTCCTTCACCAGGTCAGGGACGGGTTGAAACTGCTCTTTCTCCGGAGCCGTGAGGGTGTCCGTGGGAACGATATGGGCTTCCAGCACGCGCGGATCGTCCAGACCGCGCCTCGTCAATGCAGTCTTGAGGATCAGTTCCTGCTGCCGGACCAAGCCCTCGGCATTGATGAGCGCCTGGCGGCTGGCAGCGAGGGAAGCGTTGGCGCGAGTCGCCTCGACCGGCGCATGGGCGCCCTGCTCCAGCTGATTGCGGTTGTCTTCTGAAAGCCGCTCCGCCAGTCGCACAACCTGCTGCTTCACTAGAACATCTTCGTTTAGGCTGACGAGGTCCGTGTAGAGACGCGCTATGCCAGCCACGGTATCCATGACCTGCTGACGAAAGACCAGGTCGGCCACTTTCCGGCGTTTGCCGGCAATCCGAATGTATCTTTCGTTCAGACTCGAGCCGAAGCCTTGCAGCAGCGGCTGCGTGAGAGTAAAACCCAGACTCGAGGTAGCGAAGCCATTGTACGTGTAGCGGTCAGCCCTGCTGCTAAAACCAGTTGTTATCGAATGTGGCGTTCAACTGTGCGCCCGAGGCGAAGCCAACACTCACCCCAGCGTTGCCGTCGACCCCGCTTTGTGCCAGCCAGTTTGAGCCGGTGAGAACTGCGTTGTATTCCGTAGTACTCTGATGCTGCCCTGTTACCGAGGCGGAAACAATAGGATCGTATTGCGGATAGCAGGGCCGCTCGCAAACGGTATGGCCCCGGTAATGGAAAGATCGTTCTGCTGTTCACTGATGAGCGCGGTGTCGGAGAAATTCCTAAAGATCAGAATGCGCGTTTTCATTTGACGGTCTCTCCCGCTTCCCGTGCGATTTCTTCGTCGAAGTTCCGAGGCGGCTTCGTACGCAGCCAACTGTATATGATCGGAACGAAGAACAGCGTCGTTGGTGTCGCCAGCAACAGGTCGCCGATTACTGCGCGGCCCAGCGGCGCATTCTGTTCGCCACCATCGCCGAGACCCAGCGCCATCGGAATCATGCCGATGATCATCGCGAGGGCAGTCATGATTACGGGCCGCATTCTTGTGAAACCGGCGGACAACGCGGCATCGACAGGGCTTTTCCCGGCGCGCGAGCGTCTTTGTTTCCGCTCTCGGGCGGTTGGGATCGGCCCCCGCCGGGGCGCAGCAGTAAGCCAATCAGAAGAAACCCAAGAATCAGGAAGTTCACATTTCGACTCGGCATAACTCCTGACCGCAAGCAGCAATACCCCGGTCAGGCGCCGAAAGATTGTGCGGAAAACGGTTTATGAGTCCACATCCGTGCTGGGTGTGACGCCGGCTGGACGAATCTGCCCACCGGACGGCGTGCCGGTAGGGGGAGATGCCTCCATCTCATTCAGAGGCGGGGTTCGGAGCCGTGGCTTACTCCGTGCAACTCATCGGACCGAACCGCTGCCGCCGTGGCACGCAG
>JASHRP010000615.1 GCA_030037375.1 Bryobacteraceae bacterium
GCGACTTTTCCTTCCACGCCACCGAGTTTGCGAATCAGCGCAACCGTGCTTTCGTGAGGAACCGGCAATTGGGCGACGATGCTCTTACCCATCGCCACATCGAGCGGCGTGAACCCAGCCTTGGACTTTGCGTTGAGGTTCGCGCCATGGTCCACCAGGTACTGAACGATGGTATCCGCTCCGCGCAGGGCCGCGCCGTGCAACGCTGTCTCGCCACGATTGTTGGCTGCGTTGATATCGAGCCCGAGCGTCATGGCGAACTTCAGGGCTTCCAGCGCCTCGGCTTCTGTGCCGGTTGTGTTCTTATCGCGATAGCCGACTCCGGCCGCGAATTCGAGAGCGTTGCTCCCGTCCTTGGTCACGAGTTTCGGGTCGGCTCCCTTTGCGATCAGGGCGCGCATGACCGCTGAATCGCCCGCTCGCGCCGCCCGCATCAAAGGCGTTGTTCCCGCGTCCAGGCTTGTGTCGCCCGCATCCATTCCGCTTCGGCCCGGCAGATTCTTGGTCAATTGTGCATTCACATTCGCGCCGTGGTCTAAAAGCGCCTGAATCAGATCGAGGCTCGGCAGCGGATCGTCTTCCTTATGCGCCGGTAAAGCCGAGTAGTCCTCATTGCGCATGTCGATCGCGGCATAAAGCGCGGCCCGGCCGCGCACGTCCGCGAGATTCGGGTTCGCGCCGTGTTCCAGCAGGTACTTCGCGTAAGTGTACTTCTTGTTTAGTATCCCTATGACCAGCGCGGTGGTGTTATCCGCATCCAGTTGGTTGATATCGACGCCCGCATCAAGCATCACTTGCGCGGTCAGGATGTCGCCTTCGCGCGCGGCGAAATGGAATGCGGTCAAACCTCCGCGAGCCATCGGTGTGACGGAGGAAGCCGCGCTCAGTTTTGGAATCGTGGTTTCGCGGGAGACCGACAGCACCTTCCAATCGGCTCCGTGTTCGAGCAGCGCCTTCACGATTTCCGGATGGTGCTCTGCCGCGGCCCACATCAGCGCCGTCTGGCCGCGATAATTCTCCTTCGCGTTGACCTGCGCGCCATGCTTCAGCAGCGTCTCGACCGCCTCCAGGCTCCCGGTGCGGGATGCGGTCATCAGCACGGTCTCGCCGTCGCCGGTGGTCAGGGTGTTGGCATCGGCGCCGGCATTGAGCAGCACGTCGATCATCGCGGCGTTCCCGACGGAAGCGGCTTCCGAAAGGGGAGTAACTCCGTACCGGTTCGCCAGCTTCGGGTTCGCGCCCGCGCTCAGCAGCAGCTTGACGGAATCGAGCTCGTTCCAGTGCGCGGCCCATTGAAGCGCGGTCGTTCCATCCGGCTGAGCTGCGTTTAAATCGGCATGTTTCGAGGCGAGCGCGCGGATGGTTGTCCAGTCGCGATGCTCCGCTGCGTCCGCGGCTTCGCTTGGCGCGGCCGAGGCGTATGCTGCAAGTCCGATTCCTGCCAGGAGAAGAATCGCCTTCATTCGACTACACCTCCGTCAGCGGTCCGTTGCTGTCGCCAATGCTGTCCTGCTCCACGCCGGCCTTATGGAGAATCGAGAGTAGCAGGTTGGACATCGGCGTTTCCGGCGCGTACTTGAGATGCCGGCCGCCCTGCAATCTTCCCGCGGCGCCGCCGGCCAGCAAGATCGGCAGCGGAGAATGGTTATGCACGTTGCTGTTGCTCATCCCGCTTCCGTACAGCATCAGCGTGTGATCCAGCAGCGTGCCGTCGCCGTCCTTGGTCGACCGCAGCTTATCGAGCATGTATCCGAACAGGCCCACATGGTACGTGTTGATCTTGGTGAGCTGCTCCAGACGCGCAGGGTTGTTTTGGTGGTGCGACGCGGGGTGAAACGCCTCCGAGATCCCCAGCATCGGGAACGTCCGGTAGCTGACTTCGCGAGCCATCATGAACGTCGAAACGCGCGTGATGTCGGTCTGAAACGCGATGGCCATAAGATCGAACATCAGCTTGGTGTGCGTTTCGTGATCGTCCGGGATGCCGGCGGGGGTCGCGGGCACATTCACTCCCGAAATGGCGTTCTGTTTCTCGGCGAGCACAATGCGCCGTTCGATCTCCCGAACCGTGTCGAGGTATTCGCTCACGCGCGTGCGGTCGGTGGCGCCCAGGTTTCCTTGCAGCCGGCGGATTTGACCGGTGACCGCATCCAGAATGCTACGCTCCTCCTCAATGCGCTCCAGCCGTTCCTCGGCGGTCGCGCCGTCGCCGAATAGCCGGTCGAATACTACGCGGGGGTTGATCTCCATCGGCATCGGCGTGGTGGGCGTGCGCCAGGAGATCGTGTTCATGTAGGTGCAACTGAACCCGACGTCGCACGAACCAACCAGACCGCTGTAGTCCTCGATCGCCAGCTCGAGCGAAGGCAGGCGAGTCTCCTGACCGATCTTCTCCGCGGCGATCTGGTCGATGGTCACCCCGGCGCGAATGTCCGCGCCGTCTGTTCGCTTCGGATGAACACCGTTCAGGAATACTGCTGGAGATCGCGTGTGATCGCCCCCGTTATCTCCGGGACCGGCCGGCGCGGCGTTGTGATGAGCAAGGTTGCTGATCACGAGAAGTTGGTCCTTGAACGGCTCCAGCGGCTTTAGCGTTCGCGAAATCTCGAAGTTCGCGCCCTCGCTTTTGGGAGTCCAATTGTCCATCACGGCTCCGTGGGGCATGAAGCACAGGCCCATGCGGAACTGCGGTTTGGCCGCGGTCTTCGCCAGCGGAGTCTGCGCCGGAATCATGGAATCGAGAAGCGGCAGCGACAGTGTGACGCCCATCCCGCGCAAGAACATCCGCCGCGGAATATGTTTCTTAGTGATCAGCCTCATTGGAAGAGGTCTCCTTAACCAAACTTATCTTGCTGCGACGGCGGCTCCATCCGCCGCCTTTTTCACTTTCATCTGGAACGGCGGACTGTTGACCACACCGTTGATCAGAGACGAAAACTTGAATCCGTTGGCCTCCGCATCGTGCACGATCTTTCGCACCGCGGGCATATCCGTATAATCCAGGCCGCGGCCCAGAGCGTACGTCAGCAGCTTTTCCGTCATCACGCCGACGAAAACCTCCGGCTTCGATGCCAGCATCTGGCTGAGCGCAACCGGACCATTCACTTTGCTTCCGTCGAACATCGTGCCCGAAGGATCGATTACCGAGCCATCGTCCTTGGTACGCCAACGCCCAATCGCGTCGAAATTTTCGAGCGCGAAGCCGATCGGGTCCATCACTTTATGGCAGCCCGCGCAAGGTTCATTAGCGCGATGCATCTCCATACGTTGTCGCAGCGATAGCGGCGTGCTGCCCTCGGCGTTATCCTTCAACTCCGGCACGTTCGGCGGAGGAGGAGTCGGAGGCACGCCGAGGATGTTCGTCAAAATCCACTTGCCACGCTGAACTGGAGACGTGCGCGCCGGATACGAAGTCACGGTCAGGATGCTCGCCTGACCCAGCAGCCCGCGGCGGGCGGGATCGTCAATATGGACTCGGCGGAACTGGCTCCCGTAGACGCCCGGAACTCCGTAGTGGCGCGCCAGGCGCTCATTCAGGAACGTGTAATCCGCGGTAAGCAGATCCATCACGTTGCGATCCTCATTTATGATGCTGCCGAAGAACAGCTCCGTTTCCTGCTTCATCGCCTCACGGAGGTTGTCGTCGAAGTCCGGGTAAGCGTCGAGATTTGGAGCGGAACTCTTGAGGTTCCGCAGGAACAGCCACTGCTCCGCGAAATTCTGGATCAGCGCGTCGGACTTCGGATCGGCGAGCATCCGCTTGACCTGCGCCTCCAGAACGGCGGGTTCGTGGAGCTTCTTCTGCGCCGCGAGATTCAGCAGTTGCTCATCCGGGATCGTGCTCCACAGGAAAAACGAAAGCCGCGACGCGAGCGCCAAATCGCTTACGCGATAACTTGCTCCCGCCGCCACATCGGCCGGATCGGCCTCAAACCGGAACAAAAACTCCGGGCTCGCGAGAACGAATTGCAGCGCCGATTCGACGCCAGCGTCGAAATTTCCGCCCTCGTTTCGCCGCCGCTGATAGAAGCTGAGCAGTGTTTCGAGATCGGTGTCTGCAACGGGCCTGCGGTATGCGTTGCGCGCCAGCGCGGAGAGGATTTTTCGTGCGCACGGCAGCTCGTCTTGAGTATTCGCGGGGCGGCACACAAAAATGCGCCGGCGCGAAGGAGTATCGCCCGCTCCAGTGACCTTGAACGGACCTTCGATCGTGAGCCGGTCAACCGAAGGATCGCCGGTGATATCCAGGCCGTCGACGGTCGTCCGCAGGAACGGCTTAATTTGATCGTCCTTAAGAGAGTGACTGCGCAGCACGGTATCCGCGGAGACCGAATGCACCCCCGCCTTCACGGGAATGTGCACGGTGAGCCTTTGGTCCAGATCCGCGCCGAACACGCCCGGATTCGCGGCCATCAGAATGAAATCGTCGCGCCCGCCAACGGTCACGGCTCCGATTCTCTGGCCGTCGAGATTGATCTCGATCTCATGCGAGTCTTCCATGCCGCGCATCAGGTCGAATGTATTGCGCCAGAGGCGAAGCTTGATCACGTACTCGCCGTCGAGCGGAAATGTGTGCTGAACGATGATGCCGCCGCGCGTGCCCAGCGGCAGCCCGTCGATATGCTGGTCTTGGGAAAGATCGGGCCGCACGCGGTATGTGGCGGTGCTTGCGACGATTCGGGTATCGCCAACCGCCTCGCGGCTAATGTTCCAAGAAGCCGATAGATAGCGCTCCATCAGCGACGGCGACATCTTCAGAACATCCGCGATATTGTCGAATCCGCTGCTCTCATCGTCGGGCGGAAGCAAAGCGGTCGCGTCGACGTGCAAATCGAGCAGGTCGCGAATTGCATTTTCGTACTCCGCGCGGTTGAGCCGATGCATGGTGGCGCGGCCGACGTTCGGTTTTGCGGCATACGCGCGGTCAAGCGAAGTCTCTAAATAAGTAAGCAGTCCGTTAGCGGTCGCTTTGTCCGGCCTCGGCATGCCCTGCGGAGGCATTTGCCCCACGCTCAGCTTTCGGATCACCTTCTCCCAGGTTTCCGCTCCCGCGGGAACATTCACTAAATCGGCGCCTTCGAGCGTTAATCCGCCGGTGCGGAGCTCATCGCTATGACAGGTCACGCAGTAGTCGTTGATGACCGCGCGCTCAGTCGAAGCCTGTTGGGCTGGCGGCTGTTGCGCACATGCGAGGGCCGCGCTGGCGGCGAGGATAGTGAGGAACTTGAAGCTGCATGCACCCATAAAT
>JASHRP010000616.1 GCA_030037375.1 Bryobacteraceae bacterium
TCCTCGCCCCTCCGATATGTAAATATCCGGTGGGCGACGGAGCGAACCGAACGCGAATCATCAATCTTCTCAGGATACCAGCGGCCCGAACTGGCCCTCGAACGCCGAAGTAACTGAAGGGATCGAGCGCGCTCTCATAACTGCCGCGGCGCGCTCGCGAAATTCATCACGGAATCGGCTCTTGCCGAGCGACTCGATCGCGGCCGCGGCATGCTCCGGCCGTTCTCTTTCGGCGATCGCCAGCAGAAAATCGGCCGCCGCAACCTGCCTCGCTCCGGCGAGCGATTGCAGAATCGTGGTCTTGAACGCCGGATCGCGCGCCTCCGAGTAGCATTTCTCCAGCGCCTGGATCGCTTGCGTCTCCCTCGATCCGGCCAGCGCCGCCACTGCCTCCGATCGCACATCCGCGTCCTTGTCTTCGAGAAACCGCGCCACAAACGCCACCGATTCCACCGGGGCCATCTCGAGCAGGACATCGAAGCATTGCCCTGTCACTTCCGAGTCCTTGTCGCCTAGCAGAGCCTTCAGCCGCAGCAGCAGGACTGTATCGTTGCCTGGAACCTGGCCCAGGGCCGTGATTGCATCCTGCTTGACCGGCAGATCATCGATCAGCAGATTCACGAGCCTGGTCAGAATCGTCTGCCGGTCGAGCGCGCACGCCACCAGCGCGAGTGCGCATGCCCCTCGCAGGGTTCCCGCGGTATCCACCGTTGTTCCCCAGACCGGCTCCATCTGCACATGCTCGATGCCACGCAGGAACACCGCCGGATCGTCATGCCCGAGATCCTTCAGCGCCTTCACGATCGCGTTCTTCGCCCAGCACTGCTGATCGGTCTTCGCCGCATCGATCATGAACCGGTCGAACGCCGTGAGCAGATTCGGAATCAGTTCCTTCAGCCGCAGATCGCCCGCCAGCGCGGCGGCTTTGGAGACCAGATAGTTGCTGCGATCCTTTAAGGCTTTCCGCAACGGCTCGACCGCCGCTTCCGGTGCGCCGGAGCGCAGCCCGGCCAGACCCTCCAGCTTTCGCTCATAGGCCTGCTTTCCCCCCGGCACGTCAATATCTTACTGCAAGATTACACTATGCGTAAAGATGTAACTTGACATCTGCGTATCACGTCTATATGATTGAAATGAAATGGAGGTCAAGTTTCTGGATGCCTCCCTGGATCGGCTTGAAGTTGACCCAAGCTACTCGGGAGGGTTTGATCAGGCAATCGTCCGCGCATTCAGGAAGAGAATGCAGATCATTCGTGCGGCAGCAGATGAGCGCACATTCTACGAACTCAAATCCTTGCATTTCGAAAAGCTCAAAGGCGACCGGTCACGCCAACATTCCATGCGATTGAACAAGCAGTGGAGGTTGATCTTGGAGTTCGAGGGAGCATCCATCGCGAAGATCGCATGTATTGTACAGATCGAGGACTATCACTGAGAGGAGCCGCCATGGGGGACAGGATTCCGGCCGAGGTTTTCCCACCGGGGGAGTTCATAAAGGAAGAACTGGAGGAGCGCGGATGGAGCCAGGTTGAGCTGGCTGAAATCATGGGGCGTCCGCCGCGCGTGGTGAGCGAAATTATTTCTGGGAAACGGGCCATTACCCCAGAGACTGCAAAGGGCTTGGGCGCGGCTTTTGGAACTGGCGCGACCTTCTGGATCAACCTTGAAGGGAGCTATCAGCTATCCAGAACCGTTCACGATGATGCTGGCGTGGAGCGAAGAGCGAGGCTCTATAGCAAGGCGCCCGTGAAGGAAATGCTCAAGCGAGGTTGGGTATTGCCTTCCGATAACGTCGCGGTCCTCGAGCGTCAGGTCTGTGCCTTCCTTCACGTCAACGATATCGATCAAACCCCTTGGCATGCGCATGCAGCATATAAGGGCAGGTCGGCAACTGAATTATCTTGCGCGGCTCAATGGGCCTGGTTTTATCGCGTTCGCCAGATAGCTGAAGCCGTGAGCGTACCGCCTTATTCGCCAAAGGAATTGCAACGTGCAGTCGAGCGGCTAAAGGGATTGCTTATCGCCCCGGAGGATTCTCGACAAGTGCCGAAAATTCTAATGGAATGTGGCGTCAAGTTTGTCATCGTTGAGAAGTTGCCACACGCGGACATCGATGGGGTCTGCTTTTGGATCGGCGGTCAGCCAGTGATCGGAATGACTACCCGAAAAGACAAAATCGACAATTTCTGGTTCGTTTTGAGGCACGAGATCGAGCATGTCCTTCAGGGTCACGGCCGCGAAGAGGAGATTATCGACGATCTTGAGGGCGAGCGCGCCGGTACGGGATCGGACCTGCCCGAGGCAGAACGGCTCGCAAATTCAGCGGCAGCGGATTTCTGCGTCCCGACCGAAAAAATGAATTCCTTCATGATTCGCAAACACCCCTTCTACTACGAGAAGGATGTTCTTGCTTTCGCGAAGGTGATGCATCGCCATCCAGGAATCGTCATTGGACAAATGCAATTCAGAATGAAGAACTTTGCCTATTTGACTAGGAAGATCGCCACGATCAGGCAGTTTGTTCTTCCGGGAGCAATTGTTGACGGATGGGGGCAGAGCATTCAGGTTTAAGGAGTAAGGTTTTGGCCACGAGACAAGAGAAACTACAAAGCGCTTGGCACCACTACGACAGTCGTCAGGGGCATCAGCCCACCAGTGCTCGCCAAGCCGCTGAATGGGCCGTTGCAGAGGGATTGCTCCAACTGCCGCAAATTGACCCCTTGGACGTTGTCGCCGCAGAAATGGCAGCGGCCTTGAGGGCCGAATCTGCGATTGACGAGAAGGGCCGCCGGTATCGCGTCAATCATGCCGTGCGAATCACGAAGGGAGGTGTGCAGTATACCTTCTGGGGAGCTCTCGGATTCGCTCCTCACGATCACATGGAAAAAGCGTTCGCGCAGCGTCGCGAGCAAATAATCGGAGATTGTTTCCAGCTTCGGACTGACGTTGACGTTTACAACGACAAGAATAAAGGTAAGCGGCCCGAGGTTCAACTCGTGCTCGACTTTAGCGAAGACGTTGCGGAACGAATCGCAATTGCTGAAGAGCAAGAGAAGAAGATAGCCCGGAGAAAACGACCACGAAAGGCGGCTTAGCCTTTTGATCGCCACGCTCCAGCGACGTCGCCCTTGGACCTCCCCGTGCTCTCGACCATGGATCCCTTGTCGAGATAACTTAATGATTGACTTACTTAAGCGACGGCGCAATAATAACCTCCATGCTCGCTTTCACCGCTCTTGCCGATCCCACGCGCCGGCAGATCGTCGAGCTTCTCACGCAGCAGGAGCTGCCCGCCGGCGAAATCGCAGAGCGCTTCGACGTTAGCGCGCCCGCCATCTCGCAACATTTGAAAGTCTTGCGCGGTGCCGGTCTGGTCTCCGTCCGTGCCGACGCCCAGCGCCGTATCTACGGCATCGACCCCGCCGGCTTCGCCGAACTCGACCGGTGGCTCTCGCGCGTCAAACGTTTTTGGGAGCCCAAGCTCGACGTCCTCGAACTCGAACTTAGGAAGGCCGGCGCCCCTCGCAGAAGGAAATCCAAATGAATCACGCTGCTACCGCCGTTGACCCGGAACTCGTCCGTTTAGAGCGCCTTCTGCCGGGCCCCATTGAGCGTGTCTGGGAATATCTCACCAAGCCCCATCTGCAAAAGCGCTGGCTCGCCGAATCGGCCGGGGAATTCGACGCCGTAACACGCGTCGAGCACCATCGCAGCATCGAATACTGCCTGCGCGACTTCTCCATCGTTTCCATGGAAGTGGAACCGCGCGGGGAAAACGTGAATTTGGTCGTGACGCATCGCCGGGTTCCCGCCTGGCTCGCGGGAGCCGGAGCCGCCCTGGCCGCGGCGTTCCTCGTCTTCTCCCTTTGCCGCCCGGAGCAGAACTCGTTACAGCGCGACCGCCCGGCGCTTCAGGTCAGTCACGTACAACCCAGCTTAAATTCCCTTCATTTGCAAAATCGAAACTTTACGCTATCCTAGGCGGTCGATGTTGATATACGCGGTCACCGTATTCCTGAGCGCTTTTCTCCTGTTCCAAGTCCAGCCGCTGATCGCGAAGTTCATTCTTCCGTGGTTTGGCGGGTCGGCGGCGGTGTGGAGCGCGTCCCTCCTTTTCTTCCAGCTCCTGCTCCTGGCCGGATACTTCTACGCCCACCTGCTGATCCGCTATCTCAAGCCGCGCAAGCAAATGTGGACCCACGGAATTCTGCTCGCGCTCAGCCTGACGACGCTGCCCATCGTTCCTTCCGCCCGCTGGAAACCCGCCGGGTTCGGCGACCCAACGCTCAAAATCCTCCTGCTGCTCGCGGGGACCATCGGATTGCCATACGCGCTGCTTTCCTCCACCAGTCCGCTTCTCCAGGCCTGGTACGTGCGAACCAACAAGGGCGGACTTCCCTACCGGCTCTTTGCGCTTTCGAATTTCGGATCGTTTCTCGCGCTGCTCAGCTATCCCTTCGTGATCGAGCCCCATTTGGCGCTTAGCCGCCAAGCCGCCATCTGGTCCATCATATACGCGGTCTTCGCGCTCGCCTGCGGAATCGCGGCGTGGAAGAGCGATGTTCCCTGGGCGGGAGTCGCGCAAACCGAGTCGGACAGCGAAGCCGCGCCGGCCCTCGGCCGCAAAGTTTTCTGGATTGCGCTTGCCGCGTGTGCGTCCACTCTGCTGCTGGCCACCACGGTTCACCTGACCCAGAACATCGCCCCGATCCCGCTGCTGTGGGTGGTCCCGCTCAGCATTTATCTGCTCAGCTTCATCTTGTGCTTTGAAAGCGGGCGTCTCTATCAGCGTTGGGTCTTTATGCCGCTGCTGGTCGCGGCGCTATGGCTCTTCGCGCGAGGCAACGCGCAGTACGAAAACAACGACGATCTCCTCAAACAGCTCATCCCCGGATTGTGCATCGCGCTTTTCGTATGCTGCATGGTCTGTCACGGCGAACTCGCGAAGAGCAAGCCCGCGCCCCGCTATCTCACGCAGTTTTATCTCATGGTCTCGCTCGGCGGCGCGCTTGGCGGAGTCTTCGTGGCGATCATCGCGCCGCATCTGTTCCACAGCTACCTGGAGATGCCCATCGCCGTCGCGGCATGCGCGGTTCTCGCTGCGATTGCCTTGTGGGATGACGATTCCGGCGTAGGCATCGCGGTGTGCGCCCTCGCTCCCGCCGTCGCGCTATGGAACATCAACCTCCCGATTGGGATTCTTGAATCCAACGCATGGTTGCACGCTCTAGTGTGCGTCGCCGTGGGCGGCGTCGTCGCGGTTCTCTCGCGAACCGAGATGTGGCGTCACGCATTTCTGCTGGCCGCCGCGGCCGGACTTGCCGGTCACCTCGGCCGCGCCGAATTTACCGACGAGGCCTACTACACCAAGGCGTATCGCAACTTCTACGGCCTGCTGCGCGTGCGCGACGATCCGGCCGACCCCAGCACCAACT
>JASHRP010000617.1 GCA_030037375.1 Bryobacteraceae bacterium
CAGGTCGCGGTATTCAGGCCATTCAGTGGTGAGAACCAGGGCGTCGGTATCCGCCGCGACGTCTTCCGGCGAAGAGCAGCAAACAACCTCGGATGTGGGATTCTCCTGGCGAAAACGGTCCATTGCCACGGGGTCGTGGGCCTTTACGCGCGCGCCACGCTCGATCAACCGCTTGGCGATGTCCACCGCGGGGGCGTCGCGCAAGTCGTCAGTGTTGGGTTTAAACGCAAGACCGAGCAAGCCAATCGACCGGCCCTTCAGAATTTTCAGCTCGCCAAGGAGTTTCTCCACCACGCGTTCGCGCTGGCGGCGATTGACCTCGCGCGCGGCCTTGACGATGTCCATGTTCAAGCCGTATTCGGCAGCGGTGCTGACCAGCGCGGCGGTGTCTTTTCCGAAGCAAGAGCCGCCCCAGCCAATTCCGGCCTGCAGGAATCGCGAGCCGATGCGCGCATCCAGTCCGATCCCTTTAGCGACCTGGACAATATCCGCGCCCACCTTTTCCGCCAACTGCCCGATTTCGTTGATGTAACTGATCTTCAGGGATAGAAATGCATTAGCCGCGTATTTGATCAGCTCGGCGGAAGCAAGATCGGTCGAGATCAGGGGCGCGGCTTCCACTGCCTCCGGCCGCGGCAGATAAGGCGGAGCGGAGAAGGTTTGTTCCAGAATCGGACGGTATAGAGTGTAGAGCACGCCCGCCGTCTTATCGTCCGCCGCGCCGACCACCACGCGATCAGGGTACAAAGTATCGCCGATCGCCGAACCCTCGCGCAGGAACTCAGGGTTCGAAGCGACGGCGAAGCTGCCGTGGGAGCGTGAACCATCGCGTTTCTGAAACGCGTCGCGCACCAATGAGTCTACCCAGTTACCACTCCCAATCGGGACGGTGGATTTGTTGACGATGACCGTGAAGTGCGGGCCGAGATTTTCGCCGATTCCTTTGGCGGCAGCTTCCAAGTAACGCAGATCGGGCGCTCCTCCCGGCCCCGGGGGCGTTCCGACCGCGATAAAAATGACTTCGGCCCTGGGGATCGCGTGAGCGTAGCCGGTGGTGAAGCACAAATTCGCTCGGGCGTCGGCGACGATATCCGCCAGATGCGGCTCGAAGAACGGCATCTCCCCGCGCTCCAGAGCTTCGATCTTCTTTGGATCGGAGTCCACGCAATGGACCTCGTGGCCTAAATAAGCTAAGCAGGCGCCCGTGGTCAATCCGACATATCCCGTTCCTAGAATGGCTACGTTCATGATTTCCTTTAATTTTAGTATCTGCTTAGCGTGAAACGGGCAAAGCAGGGCTTACATGGAAATGCAAACAGTCATGCGCGCGGCGTAGCGCTGCTTCGACGGCCTGAATCTCGGGCGCACGCGCGAAGAGAAAACCAAGATAGCTGGCGCCTTCCGGTAGAGGCTCGAAAAGCTGCCCCTGTTTCGCCGTAATCTCCACCCCCTCAACATCGGCAATTTCCCGCGCTCGCTCCAGGCCGTCCACGCCATAACAAATACCCCGCGCCGGAATCGGAATCATCATGACTCCGTGCGCGCCGGGGGCGAGATTCAACGTCGAGACATTCTCGCCAAGTGCTTGTCGCAGCAAGACATCTTCGAGCGCCAGTCCGCCCTCGAAACGGAGCACGCGAGAGCACAGCCCCCCAATCGGCCTGGGCGCGGCCTCCAACACCCAGACTCCCCGCGGATTCACCCGCATTTCTGCGTGTACTGGGCCAAAGGTGAGGCCGAGCGCCGTCACCGCGTGTTGCACAGCCCCCTTGATCGCACATTGGATCTCCCTTGGCTCGCGAGAAGGCGTGGTGTAAAGGGTTTCCTCAAAGAAAGGACCGTCCAGAGGATCCGGCTTATCGAAGATAGCCAGAGTTTGAAGGATGCCATCCGTCACCAAGCCCTCTAGCGCGAACTCGCGGCCGGGAATGAACTCTTCCGCCAGCAAGTTTGCGTTCGGACCAACCATTCGGCGGATGCGGGCTTCGGCTGCCGAAAACTCGTCGGGAGTATCGGCGCGGATGACGCCTCTGCTCCCGGAAAGATTGAGAGGCTTGAGCACACAAGGAAAACCAGGCGCTTCGCCGCCCCCGCCCGGCCCGATCGATCGATACTGCGGGACGTTCATGCCGGCGGCTCGAAACCTCTCCCGCGTCTGGTATTTGTCCGTAGCTGCTCGCGCCGCGTGGCTGGGATGGAAGCGCAACCCGAGTTGCTCCGCGCACGCCGCCGCGACGTACGCGGGCTGGTCCCCTACCGCAACGATTCCGTCGAAAGGGCCGCGCGAACCGAGTTCGGCGATCGACTGTTCCAGCTCGGCCGCCTCAGCATCAAAGCGCAGCGGCGAAGCGCGGTCTCCCCACGGGTCCTCGAGGACGTGGCACCGGTCCGTGGCCAGCGCGAGATCGAGGCCAAGCCGCTCCGCCGCGCCATAAAATTCGCGCACCTGGTAGCCGGTCTTGGATGCAACCAACAGAACGCGGCGATTCACACCGGAAGCGGCTCCGCGCAGCAATACCAGGGTTCATCGATGTACGCGGGCTCTGTCATGGCTTCGGGAATCTGAATCGGACCCGCGCCCGCCATCTCGCACACGCTGGCGAAAACCTCCGCACGCGACCGCTTCCGAGCCTGTTGCTCGCTCACCAGCCGGAACACTCGCGCCGCGAGCGCGTCGACTTCCGGGTCCGGGTGTTTCCATGGATACACCAAAGCCTTCGAGTCGAATTCACCGGCGACCCCGCGTACCTCGTCGAGTTCCAGCAGACGTGAGCCCGCCGTGATGAGCAGGCGTAGCGCGAGTTGAACCGGAGACACTTGCTCGATCAGCTCGAGCCCCGCAATTGTGCGGAGAAGATCGCGATAGCCGTCGAGCGTGGTCCAAGGCGTAAACGCGATAAAGGTCGGCTGCAGCGGGAGTCCTACGGCGCGCATTTCCTGCGCAATCTCTTCGAAGTCGCCGCGCGTGTGATTCTTTTCGAGCTTGGCCAGTACATCGTCATCGAGCGATTCAACGGCGCTGGTCACGAAGAGGCACCCGGTATCTTTCAAGGTCCTGAGTAGCATCCGATGTTTGCACAAGTGCTCGATCTTGATGGTCGCATCGTAGGTGATGGTGGGAAATTCGCGATTGAGCGCCTCGACGATCCCGATCGCGTGCTTTGGTCCATTGAAGAAGTCGGGATCGCCGAAGCTAATGTGCTGGGCGCCGGCCGCGACTTGCCGGCGAATGTCTTCGAGCACAACCTCGCGCTGAACGATCCTAAAGTTGCCCTGGTAAACCGGCACCACCGGGCAATGGCGACATAGATGTTTGCAGCCGCGGCTGGTCTCAGTGTAGCCGGCGCGTTTCGCCGTTCCGTTGACACGGAGCTTGGCGTACTCGGAGAGCG
>JASHRP010000618.1 GCA_030037375.1 Bryobacteraceae bacterium
CACCTGCATCGGCTTCACGGCCGTCGTGCTATTTGGCCGCGCCGGAGAGCCGGTGCGTCCCTTTCTGATAGCCCGCTCGGAGGGGGTTTCCTTTTCCAGCCAAGTGGCGGCCTGGGTGGTGGAGCGCATCCTGGATATCTTGATGATTTTGATCATCTTCGGCATCGCTTTGACGCAAGTTTCGCGCTCCGCGATCCAACCCAGCCCGCGCATCGAAGCGATCCTCCAAGCCGGAGGAGCCGCGGCCGGATTCACCGGCGCCGCCTGCCTGGCTTTGCTGCTCGGCCTTCGCCTGTTTCACGGTCGGGTCCAGGAGCGCCTGCTCGAAGCCCTATCGTTTCTCCCCGACCGGCTCCAGTCCAGAATCGCCGGTTTCCTCGCCGCGTTCGGGGAGGGTATGGCGAGCACTCGAAGCGGATCCTCTACGCTGCTCCTGCTGGGCTACAGCATGCTCGAATGGTTAGTGATCGCGGGATGTTTTTTCTGTGCTTTCCGCGGCTTCCCCGCGACCGCGCGGCTGGGACTCACCGACATTGTAATCGTCCTTGGCTTCGTCAGCTTCGGCAGCGTTTTGCAGATTCCGGGACTGGGCGGCGGCATGCAGATCGTCACCGTTCTGGTTCTGACCGAGTTCTACGGAATCGGACTCGAAGCCGCCTCGAGCATAGCCCTGGTGTTATGGCTGATCAGTTTCGTGGTCATCGTTCCGGTCGGCTTGGCCCTGGCCTTCCATGAAGGGATTAAATGGCGTAATCTAAAGCACATAGGCACGGAGATATGATTTGCCCTTTCTGTGGTCACAAGGAGGATCGGGTGATCGATTCCCGCGAGAGCAAGGAGGGCGATGTAATCCGCCGGCGCCGGGAGTGCCTCAAATGTACCCGCCGCTTCACCACTTACGAGCGGACCGACGAGATTCCCTACATGGTGGTCAAGCGCGACGGCCGCCGCGAGAAATTCGATCGTCAGAAAGTGCTGGAAGGTCTTCTAAAAGCTTGTGAAAAAAGGCCGGTACCCATGCCTAAGCTTGCGGAAGTGGTGGATGAGGTGGAATCCAAGCTGGCCGACAACCCGGAACGCGAGATTTCCACAACTGAAGTAGGCGAACTCCTGATGCGCCGTTTGCGTAATCTAGACAAGGTGGCATATGTCCGATTCGCTTCCGTGTATCGCGACTTCCAAGATGTGGAGGCCTTTCTGGTGGAATTAAAGGACCTGCTGCAGCGCCGCGGGTGAATCCAAATAGCTGTAACCTGAAGCCTCTTCGAACATCCTTTGAAATAGAGACTTAACTTAGCGCCGGAACACTGTTATACTGTTTAGCGGCCGGACGCGAATGCCGCTGAAGCGCGCCCCGATAGGGTGGGCGTCGGTCTATGTAAATGCAGAGGTTAGCTGGTAGTGTCCGTCTCCGAGCAGCAAGTTGGTGCGATTGACCCCGGTGCTTAGCCTGCCTACCAAGTGGTGGGTCTCGTGGCGGCGTGGGGGAGGTGAACGCGGTGGATCATTTCGAAGATCAATTTCTGGGTGAGGGGCACGAACCCTTAGGGCTTCCTTTCGACGAAGAAGCAAACTTCTTCCATCCAGAGGAAACCCATGAGGGCGAAGAGTTTGCCCCGGCGCACCCGGTCGAAGAGTCGATTTATACCGACGATCCGGTCCGCGTGTATCTGCGCGAAATGGGCGCGGTCCCGCTGCTGACGCGCGAAGGCGAAGTAAACCTTGCCCGGCGCATGGAACGCGGGAAGCTGCGTATGCAAAAGGCAATCAGCCGTTCTCCGCTGGTGCAAATGCGCGCGGTGGAGATCGCCGAGCAAGTCAAAGCGGAAACCGAGGAGCTCGACGCGTTTGTCGATCTCGGCGGAGATCTTGAGGAAGAGAGCGCGGCCTACGCAAAGCGCCGCACGGAGTACAAAGCAAACCTCCTGGATATTGCAACGCAGTACAAAAAGCTGGAGCAAGTTTCGGCTAAGCTCGAAGCCGTCCCGCTGAGCAACAAGAAGCTGCGCCGCAAGTGGAAGGGCAAAATGGCCCGCGCCCGGGTGGAAGTCTCCCAGGCGATTCGTAAAGTTGCGTTTTACATCTCTCAGTGGAAGCAGTTCAGCAAAGAGATCGAACGCGCGGCGGAAGAGCTTTCGCACCTCGAGCAGGATTTCCGCAAGCTGGAGGGCCGTTCCAGCCAGACCGCGCAGACCAAGGCTCGTGAGCTGAAGCGCGAGATCCGCAAGTCCGAACAAACCGCGGGCGCCACGCTGCCTGAGTTGAAGCATACGCTCTCCGTGATCCGTCACGGTGAAATCGAAGCCGAGCGCGCCAAGAAGGACCTGGTTGAGGCCAACCTTCGACTGGTGGTTTCGGTCGCGAAGAAGTACGTGAATCGCGGCCTGCACTTGCTCGACCTGATTCAGGAAGGCAACATCGGCCTGATGCGCGCCGCCGACAAGTTTGAATACCGGCGCGGCTACAAATTCTCCACCTACGCCACGTGGTGGATTCGCCAGGCGATCACCCGCGCCATCGCGGACCAGTCGCGCACCATCCGCATTCCCGTTCATATGAACGAGAGCATGAACAAGTTCCTACGCGCCACGCGCGAGCTCGAAAAGGAGCTCGGCCGGGCGCCGACCAACGACGAGATCTCTCGCCGTATGGACATTCCGGTTGAGAAGGTCCAGAAACTGAAGACCATCTCCCGCGATCCAGTTTCGCTTGAAACTCCCGTTGGCCGCGACGGTGAATCCGCTCTCGGCGACCTGATCGAAGACCGCTGGGTTGGCTCGCCGGTCGATTCGGTGATCGACACCAACGTCCGCGACGAAACCGCGAACATCCTCAAGACGCTTTCTCCCAAGGAGGAGAAGGTGATCCGCCTGCGCTTCGGCATCGGCTGTGAGCGCGAGCACACGCTTGAGGAAATCGGCCAGGAATTCGACGTCACCCGCGAACGCATCCGCCAGATCGAGGCCAAGGCCCTGCGCCAGCTCCGCTCGCCGGAGCGCGCGCGGCACCTGCGGGCATTGCTGGCCGCACGCTAGGGTACAAGCCGCTTAGACCGGGCCGATCTTGGGAGCTTCGAGCCACACCGTGGGCAGTACTGTATCTCGATGGAAGACGAGCCGCCGTCGTGGATGAGTAGGCCGTATCAACCTTCAACGAAGGCGATCAGAGCGTCTGGGCAGTCGGAGCGATTCTCATGAATGTCGCACTTCTGGTCGAGATCATAGTTCATCCGGTTGCAGCAGCGCCTACTCATGCGCCTTATTCGATCCGTTTCTTGCTATGCCCATTGCCCTCGCCGTGCTCAATAGAGCGGACAACGCGATCGATTCTTTCTCCCAATTCGCGCAGTTGTCGAGCCGTTTCTCGCTGATACGCACGCATCTCGCGCATCTCGTCCTCCGCTGCGAGTTGCTTCGCCTCGATCCTGCCTAGCATCTTCATGCCCGCCGCAAGAAGTTTCCGAATCGCCGCGATTTCGCGGTCGTGCTTATTTACGCGTTCCTTTAGCGAGGGCATTCGAATTTATAGTGTCTCACGGAACCCCTTTTCTGCGACTAAAGCCGAAGTGGCCGCTCTAATGGGTAGGGATGGCCACTATCCCCCTATTGTTGACGGAGATTGGGGAGTATCTCTACAATGGTTGAGTCGATGCCACTTGTCGCCCCTAAGCCGAGGCACGTCCCGCTCGCGACCTCGCTCCTGGAACAGATTGGCAACACTCCTCTTTTGCGCCTCGCCAAGCTCGATGCGGAGCTTCCGGGCGTCGAAATCTACGCCAAAGCGGAGTTCTTTAATCCAGGCGGATCCGTCAAGGACCGGGCGGCGCTGAACATGATTCTGGACGGGGAGCGAACCGGCCGGTTCACGCACGACCGGACGCTGCTCGACGCCACCAGCGGCAATACCGGAATCGCCTACGCTATGATCTGCGCTCTCAAGGGTTACAGGGTCAAGCTCTGTCTGCCCGCGAACGCCTCGCATGAGCGCAAGCAGATTCTGAAGGGATTCGGCGCTGAGATGGTCTATTCCGATCCGGGCGAGGGCTCCGATGGAGCCATCCGCCTGTGCAAGCAGCTTTACGAGGCCGATCCGGACGCCTACTTCTATCCCGACCAGTACAACAATCCGGCTAACTGGAAAGCGCACTTCGACGGCACGGCCGTGGAGATCATCGAGCAAACCGCGGGAGCGATCACGCACTTCGTCACCAGCATGGGCACAAGCGGGACGTTCACCGGAAACTCGCGCCGTCTAAAGCGGGATGTGCCCGGCGTGACTTGCATCTCAGCCCAGCCGAGCTCCGGGTTTCACGGCCTGGAGGGCTTGAAGCACATGCCGACGGCGATCGTGCCCGGCATCTATGACGAGAAGCTGGCCGACGACAATCTGTGGATCGAGACTGAAGACGCTTATCGCATGACGCGGTGGCTCGGGCGAAATGAGGGAATCCTGGTCGGCATGTCTTCGGGAGCCAATGTTCACGCCGCGCGCGAGGTCGGCCGTCAATTGGTCAAGCAGGGCCGCAAGGGCGTGGTGGTCACGATCCTAGCCGATGGCGCAACCAAATATTTGAGTGAACCGTTCTGGGACGAGCAAGACTAGCTCGTGGTTAATGGATGATCAAGATTAATCAAGCGGCCTGGGAAGTTATGATCTCCCACGCCGAATCAACTTTTCCGAACGAGTGCTGCGGCGCGATGATCGGCTCAATCGACGGCGATGCCAAGCAGGTAACGCTGGCTGTCCCGATTGAAAACGCCTATGAAGGCGAACAGGGTGCGCGCTATGAATTGCGGCCGGAAGACTTGTTAGCCGCTGATAAAAAGGCTCGCGCGGCTGGACTTGATCTGATCGGCATCTTCCATTCCCACCCGGATTGCGATGCGTATTTCTCCAAGACCGATCTCGAAAATTCCTGCCCCTGGTATTCGTTCGTCGTACTATCGGTGAAGAGCGGAAAGTTCGATCACGCGGCCAGCTTCCTGCCGAACCCGGACCAAACCGCCGCTGAGAAAGAAGAATTGACATGGCCAAAGTCCTGATCCCGACGCCTCTGCGTCAATATACGGAAAAACAAGATTCAATAACGCTCGAAGGCGGAAGCGTCGGCGAGGTGCTGACGGAGTTGATCGCGAAGTTCCCCGACCTGCGGAAGCAAATCTTCAACGACCAAGGCAAGCTGCGCAGCTTCGTCAACGTGTACCTCAACGACGAAGATATCCGTTACCTGGAAAAGGAAGCCACGACGGTGGTGGCGAGCGACACGCTTTCGATCGTCCCGAGTATCGCTGGCGGAGCGACGGGCGTTGCTGAGCCGCCCTCCGCTACCACGCTCTCAAAGGACGAAATCCTCCGCTATTCGCGGCACCTGATCATGCCCGAAGTCGGCATGGAAGGGCAGCTAAAACTGAAGAACGCGAAGGTTCTTCTGGTGGGCACCGGCGGACTGGGCGCGCCATTGGGATTGTACCTCTCCGCCGCGGGAATCGGCCGAATCGGCCTCGTCGATTTCGACGTGGTCGATTTCACCAATCTCCAGCGGCAGGTGATCCACGGCACTAAGGATGTCGGAAAAAAGAAGCTCGATTCCGCCACGGAGACGATGCTGGACATCAATCCGCATATTCAGATCGACCGGTATGAGGTCGCGCTCGATAGCTCCAACGCCCTGGACATTCTTGCGCCTTACGATCTGGTCATCGACGGCACCGATAACTTCCCCACGCGGTACCTCGTCAACGACGCATGCGTGCTGCTGAAAAAACCGAATGTGTACGGATCGATCTTCCGCTTCGAAGGCCAGGCCTCGATTTTCGCGTACCCGGGCGGCCCTTGCTACCGCTGTTTGTACCCCGAGCCACCACCCCCGGGGCTTGTCCCAAGCTGCGCTGAAGGTGGCGTGCTCGGCATTCTTCCCGGCGTGATCGGGCTGATTCAGGCGACCGAAGCGGTGAAGCTGATTCTTGGTACGGGCGAGCCCTTGATCGGGCGGCTGCTGCTCTACGATGCTCTGGCGATGCGCTTCCGGGAGCTGAAACTTCGGCGCAATCCCGAGTGTCCGGTGTGCGGCGACCACCCCACCGTCACCAAGCTGATCGACTACCAGGAATTCTGCGGTATACCTCATAAGCAGGAGACAACCGTGAGCGCAGCCAGCGAAACCGACATCGATCCGGTGGAAGTGAAGAAGAAGCTCGACCGGGGCGACGACTTCATCCTGCTGGACGTCCGCGAGCCGCACGAGTACCAGATCTGCAATATCCCCGGCGCCAAGCTGATCCCGCTGGGCGACCTGCCCAAACGCGTGAACGAACTTGATAGCTCCAAAGAGATCGTCGCGCATTGCAAGATGGGCGGACGCAGCGCCAAGGCGGCGGATTTCCTCCGGCAGGCCGGTTTCCGCGTCAAGAACATGACCGGCGGCATCCTCGCCTGGAGCGATAAGGTCGATCCGAAGGTTCCGAAGTACTGAAGCACTGAAAGCGGTCCCGCGGACCGCGCGGCCTCCGTCAACCCAATCCAGACTCAACCGTCTAAGATAGGAGAACTTATCTTGAGGCGGAACAGATCGGGTGCGGCACTTTTCCTTGCTGATTGCGTCGGCGGTCCTACTGGGATCGCTTCTTCCTAACGGTCTACTAAGCGCCGCCGAAGAGGTCGGATATGTACGCGCGGCCGACCAGCCAATTCCCGGAGCGACCGTCACCGCCAAGCAGGGCGACACCAAAGTCGTTGCTTTCACGGACGAAAACGGACGCTATGTCCTGAACCTCGGCCCCGGCGTTTGGGACGTCCAGGTCGAGATGCTGGGGTTCAGCACGACTCATCAGCAGGTGACGGTCGGTGATGCTCCGAGTTCAGCCAAAGACTTTACCCTCGAAATGCCGAAGTACGGCGGCGAATCCGGTCAGTCGAATGCGGTCGCGGTTCCGAATGCCGCGGCAGCGGTTGGACAGCGAGGTCGCGGGCGAGGAGGATTCGGGCGCGGAGGCCAAGGCGGACCTGGGCAGGGCGGTGGCCGCGGCGGTCAAGGACGCGCAGGCCGCGGTCCCGGCGGACAAGCTCCTGGTGGACAAGGCGGAGCCGAGCAAGCGGCAACAACCACGCCACCGGCAAACGCGCCTGGAACACCGCCTCAGGCGGCAACTTCGCAAACCGCGGTGGGTCCGGCCGCTCGTCCCGGATTCCAAAGCGCGCAAATCACCGCGACTCAAGATGGACAGGACGCGCTCGCCGCGGCGGCGGCCGGAGCGGGCGATGCCCTAAGCGCGGGCGGCGCAGAGGATGCCGATCAAGCGTTTCTGGTCAACGGCAGCACCAGCGGCGGGCTCGGCGCGGCGAGCGATGACAACGCCCGGTTTCAGCGGCAAGGCGGCGGACCAGGCGGCCCGGGTGGGCCCGGTTTGGGAGCGGGCGCAACCAGCCTGCTCGGCCTGCCGCCTGGGATGGCCGTGACGGACGCGAGCAATCTCGGCTTGGGCGGACTCGGCGCCGACGCGATCAACGGCGGATTCGGCGGCGGTGCGAATGGAGCGCAGTTGTTTAGCGCGGGCGGCGGCGGCTTCGGTGCGGGCGGAGGCGGAGGCGGCGGATTCGGTCCCGGCGGCGGTGGAGGCGGCCGCGGAGGACGTGGAGGAGGCGGGGGCGGCGGCGGCCGAGGCGGACGTGGACGCGGCAACCAGAATCAGTTCGCGAGTTTTGGAAACCGGCGGAGAAATACGCGGCCGGCGTACACTGGCTCGATCGCTCTGACCATGACCAACTCGGCTCTGAATGCCGAGCCGTATTCTCTCAACGGCACAGCGGCCGTAAAACCTCCTTCGGCGTCGGCGAATTACGTAGGCAATCTGGGTGGGCCCGTGATTATTCCCAAGCTGCTGAACTGGCAGAGGGCGCAGTTCCAGCTCAACTACCAGGGCAGGAATGCCAATTCGGGCAAGAGCACTCTGTCGGAGGTTCCGACGGCGGCGGAGCGCATGGGGGATTTCTCGGGCCTCACGGTGAACAACGTCCCGACGACGATTTACGATCCGCTGAGCGGACAGCCTTTCCCGAATAACCAAATCCCGCTGACCCGCATCGATCCGGCCGCGCTTGGATTACTCGCCTATTTTCCGCAGCCGACGTATCAGAACGTGGTTCAGAATTACCGGCTGGTCGCGGCCGGACCGACCAACAGTCAGAGCATCGGCGCGCGTTTGAACGCTCCGCTCAACAACAAGGACCGGCTGAACATTAACTACCAATATCAGGACCGCAATTCCGCAACCGAGCAGCTTTTCGGATTCCGCGATACCAGCTTCGGATATGGAACCAGCGTCGGCCTTACTTGGAACCACAGCTTCGCCCCGCGCTTCAACAACAGCGCGGCTGTCACCTTCAGCCGCAACGTGAGTCAGACCAATCCCTATTTCGCGACGGCTGGAGTCAACGTCGCGCAGGAGCTGGGAATCACGGGAACCTCGCAGCTTCCCATCGATTACGGTCCGCCCTCGATTTCGATCAGCAATTTCGGGGGCTTGAGCGACGCGACGTTCTCGCTGACCCGCAGCCAAACGGTTAGCTTCACGGATACGGTCACTTACGTTTGGAAGCGCAAACACAATTTCCAATTCGGATACATGTATCGCGTTATGGACAACGATCCGCGTAGTGAGCAGAGCGCGCGCGGGCAGTTCAGCTTCGACGGCATCGAAACCAGCGCGGACCCGGCCAGCGGCAAGGCCGTTCCCGGGACCGGTTTCGGTTTTGCCGATTTTCTGCTGGGATTGCCGTATACGACATCGATTCAGCTCGGCAGCAATGACTATTTCCATAGCTGGGCGACGGCCGGATTCGCGCAGGATGATTATCGTTTGTCGCGCGGATTGACGATCAACGCCGGCCTGCGCTACGAATACTTCGCGCCCTACACGGAAGAATACGGGCGGCTCGCGAATCTGCTGGTCAGCCCGTATATGACCTCCGCCAGCGTTGTGACGCCGGGCGAGAACGGAATTCCCAGCAGTCTGGTGCGGCCGGAGAGGACCATGTTTTCGCCGCGCATCGGCATCGCGTGGAAGCCGTGGGCCAAGCACAGCACGGTGATCCGCTCCGGTTACAGCATTTTCTATAGCGGCAGCGCGTATTCGGGGATCGTGAATCAGATGGCCGCGCAGCCGCCGTTCACCGAAAATCTCATTTACACCAGCACACCCGCGACTCCGCTCACGCTCGAAAATGGATTCGCCACGCCCGGCGTGAACAGCATCACCAACACGTTCGCGATCAATCCCAATTACCGTTTGCCCTACGCGCAGAACTGGACCTTCGCGATCCAGCAGAGACTGCCGCACAATATCCTGATGGAATTCGAGTACATTGGGACCAAGGGTACGGATCTGGGTGTGACCGAAGCGCCATCCATCGTTGGCACAACGCCGTTCGAGTATTACACCTACGGCGCGAATTCGACATACAACGCCGGGCAGGTGCGCGTGACGCGAAACTTTTCCACCGGCATGTCGGCGGTGATTTTGTACACGTATTCGAAAGCCATCGACGATGCCACCAGCTATACGGGAGCCAACGGCAACGCGGTGGAGTTTCCCAACAACTGGAATCTGGAGCGGGGGCTCTCCTCGTTCGACCAGCGGCACAAAGTGTCGCTGACGTACACGCTCTCTTCGCCGGTGGGCGTGCGCGGGTTTATGCGCAACGGCGGATGGAAGACGGCCGTGCTCGCGGGATGGACGCTGAACGGGACGGTGACGGCGGCGACCGGATTGCCGCTGACGGCGACGCTCGGCGGAATTTATTCGAACGTGGAAGGATTGGGTGCGGTCGGGGCATCGGCGCGCGCGGAAGCGACGGGGCTTCCAGTTCAAGGCGGGCCGGGTCAGTTTTTCAATCCGCTGGCGTTTACCGCGCCTCCCGCGGGGGAGCCCGGAAACGCTGGCGTCGGCACCATCACCGGGCCGTTCCAGTTCTCAATGAACGCCGCGCTCAATCGCGCGTGGCGCATGGGCGAAAGCCGCCGTCAATTGCAATTCCGTCTCAGCGCCACGAATCCGCTGAATCACGCTTACATTACCGGGTTCGGCACGGCGTACGGCTCGACCACTTACGATCTTGCGACCGCCGCATCGGCGATGCGCACGGTCACGGCAATGTTCCGTTTCAACTTTTGAAAACATGCGCAAAACGGAGTGCGGCGCGAAACAATCTCAAGATCCTCCGGCGGTGCGCGCCGCACCCTTTGCGCATCCAGGAATCACCATGAGACCATTTCTTTTCGCATGCGCCGCTGCCGCGCTGTTCGCATTCCTGCTGCTGCCGACGCCCGCGCAGCAACCGGCGGCCAAGGGCGGGAAAGCCGCGCAAGCCCCGGCGGCGCCCGCGCAGCAACAGCCCGCACAGCAACAAGCCCAGCAGGATTCCGACAAAGTATTCACGTTCACCACGGGCAGCCGGTTGGTCGTAGTCGACGTCACGGTGACCGACAAGTCCGGGCATAACATTGCCAATCTCAGGCAGTCCGATTTTGCGGTGTTCGAAGACGGGCAGCCTCAGAAGGTGGAGCTGTTCGAGCCACAGCTATTGACCATGCAGCCTGAGCCCCCGCCGGAATTAAAGCTCGACGATCAGCTCAAGCTGCCGGAGACTCCGAACACCACGATCACTTTCGAAGCTCCCGGCAAGGTGCAGTATCACGACAAACGCTTGATGGTGTTCTTTTTCGATTTTTCCTCCATGGCGGTGTCGGACCAGTTGCGCGCGCAAGACGCCGCGCTCGAATTCCTGAACAAGAAGATCACCAAGGACGACGTCGTCGCGGTGATGCTGTACACCAGCACCATCAACGTCCTGACGGATTTCACGCAGGACCGCGATATTTTGACGCAGGTGATCAAGGATCTGCCCATCGGCGAGGCGACGGAGCTGGCGGGACTCGCCGACACCGGGAGCTGCCTGGGTGAGGATACCGGAGCGGCCTTCGTCGCCGACCAGACGGAGTTCAACATCCTGAATACGGATCAGAAGCTGCAAGCGCTCGAGAATGCCGCGAAAATGCTGTCCAATTTGCCGGAAAAGAAGGTGCTTGTGTATTTCTCCGGCGGAGTGAATAAGAGCGGCATCGACAATCAGGCGCAGCTTGAAGCATCGGTCAACGCGATGATGAAGTCGAACGTGACGCTCTACGCCCTGGACGTGCGCGGCTTGATGGCGGACCCTCCCGGCGGCGCGGCGAGCAGCGCTGCATCGCGCGGAACGGGCGCGTTCAACGGCGCGAGCTATAACAATCAACGCGCCACCATCAACGATTCCCAGGAGACGCTCACCACGCTGGCGGCCGATACGGGAGGCAAGGCGTTCCTCGACAGCAACGATCTGGCGGCCGGCATTCAACTGGCGCAGCAATCGATGAGCAGCTATTACATCCTGGGCTACTACACCAAGAACACCAAGGAAGACGGGAAGTACCGCAAGATCACCGTGAAGCTGACCAACGGAAATACGTCCGCGCGTCTGGAGCACCGGCCCGGTTACTACGCGGACAAAGATTGGCATCGGATGAACGGCGAGGACAAGGAGCAGCAGTTGAAAGAGGCGATCGCGGCCGGCGACCCGATCACCGACCTCCCGCTCGCTCTTCAAGTCGATTATTTCCGCATCGGTCCGACGACGTATTTCGTTCCTGTCACGGTTCGGGTGCCCGGCTCGCTCATCGAGCTGGCGGCAAAGGGCGCGGGCGGGACCACGCAGATCGACTTCATCGGGCAGGTGCTGGATGAAACGCACGCGGTGGTGCAAAACGTTCGCGACTTCATCAAGATTTCGCTCGACCAGGAAAACAAGGAGACGGCGTCGCGGAGGATTTATCAGTACGATGCTGGAATGGTGCTCGAACCGGGCCGCTACAGCATGAAGTTTCTGGTGCGGGAGAACGTGACGGGGAAGATGGGGACCTACGTGCGTTCGTTCATCATTCCGGATTTGAGCGCGGAAACATCGGGGCTGAAGCTGAGCACGGTGGTTTACAGCAATCAGCGTGAGGCAATAAAAGCGGCTGTGGGCACCGCGGGTACAGTCGCTAAGAAGGATGTCGCCGCGAATCCTTTGATCGACGGCGATCAGAAGATCATGCCCAACATCACGCACCTGTTCCGCCGCCGGCAGAACCTGTACGTGACATTCGATGTCTACGACGCCAAGCCCGATCCGAAAGACGCGAAGCTGCGCCGCGTAAAGGTGAGCATGGCGCTGTTCAACAAAGCCGGAGCCAAGGCGTTCGAAGTGGCGCCACTCGAGATGACCCAGCTCGCCGACACGCGGCCGGACGCGGTGCCGGTGAAGCTCCAGATCCCGCTTAAGGATCTCGCGCCGGGCGAGTATACCTGCCAGATCAATGTGGTCGACGAAGTGGGGCGAAAATTCGCGTTTCCGCGGACGCAGTTGGTGATCCAGTAGCGTAGCGTTTCTTTCTCGGGGCCATTCAAAGGGTCGCGTTTGCCGTAGCATGGTTCTTGGGACCCGTCCAAGCTTCTCAACCAGCGTCGCCTCAAACGGTCGTTCGCCGGCGCGCGTTTCTTACCGCGGAATGGCGGAATCTGGTCATGCTGAACTACACGGTGGATCCCGCATTGCTTGAGCCGGCGGTTCCGTCCGGTGTGGAACTGGATCAGTTCCAAGGAAAGACCTACCTCAGTCTGGTGGGGTTCGAATTCCAGCGAACGCGCGTGCGAGGACTCGCGGTTCCGTTCCACGAGAACTTCGAGGAAGTGAACCTACGATTTTATGTGCGCCGCGGCGAAAAGCGAGGCGTCGTGTTCCTGCGGGAGCTGGTCCCGCGCAGGGCTGTGGCGGCCGTCGCGCGAATCGCGTTCAACGAGAATTACCGCGCGACGCCCATGTCCCATCGAATCGAGACGGATTCAGATGGAGAAGCGGTCGCGGCGGAGTATTCGTGGGGTTTCGCGGAGAATCGGTGCTCGATGCGAATCGAGACGGAGGGCGAGGGCTTCCTGCCGCCTGACGGTTCTCTGAGTCAATTCATTACCGAGCACTACTGGGGCTATGCGGCCGGGCGCGGCGGCGGTTGTCTGGAGTATGAGGTCGAGCATCCGCGGTGGCTGGCGAGAAAAGCGAAGACCGCGACGTTCTCCGGGAACGCGGATCGCTTCTATGGCCCGCGGTTCGCGGAAGTGCTTGCGAGCGAACCGGCTTCCGCGTTTCTGGCGAACGGATCTCCTGTGACGGTGTTCCAGGCGGCTAGGCTGGTTTGAGCGCGATGTGTCTGAGGGCGATGTTAGAGTCCGGATCATGAAGCGTCTGTGCATGTTCGTCACTGCTGCCGGTATACTTTGCGCCCAGAGCGCGAAGGCGCCCGATCCGGCGGAACAGCGCGAGCTTCTCGACCGGATCGCGAAGAATGCCCTCGATTCGCAGGAGCAGCTTCCCGATTTCGTGTGCACCCAGCTCACCAAGCGCAGCGAAGACCCAAGCGGGAAGGGCAAGAAGTTC
>JASHRP010000619.1 GCA_030037375.1 Bryobacteraceae bacterium
CGCGCGGGCGTGGGCCGAAAGTCGAGTGCGGTAACAGCGTCCGTACCAAGCTCGCGGGCAAGATTGCTCAGCAGGATTTTGCTCAACATAGAAAGCTGGCGCTGCCACACTGCGTCCCCGACCACAACAATCAGCGTGCTTCGCACCAGCGCCGTGGCGCGCGTATGTTTGGCGATCTTTTTTCCCGCCGCTACCGGCCAAGCCGCACACGCGCGAGCTTCGAGATCGGTCACGTGAGAGGGAAGATCCATTTTGCCGAAGATGCGGCCGGCTCGTTCCATAGTAGATTCCCTTGCGGGTATTGAGCTGCCGGGGGAAGAGACGATTGTAGCATTGTCCTTATGCGACTGGTTCTCGCTTCCCAATCGCCGCGCCGAAGCGAATTGCTGCGGCTGGCCGGCTTCGAGTTTAGCGTGCGATCGCGGCCCGTGGAAGAAAGACGCGCCGAGGGAGAGACGCCGCGCGACTACGCGATGCGCCTCGCGCGGGAGAAGGCGGAGGCGGCTTGGGGTAGCGATAGGGAGGCGGGCAGCGACGAAATAGTTTTAGGCGCGGATACGATCGTGGTGTTGGGCGATCGAGTGCTGGAAAAACCCGCGGATGCGAGCGACGCTCGCGCCATGCTGGAGTCGCTTTCCGGGAGATCGCACATCGTGATTACGGGAATCTGCCTGCGCCATCCCCGCGGCGCGGTGGTGGATGCCGAATCGACGACGGTGCATTTTGCTCCCCTCGATTCCGCGGAAATTGAGGCATATGTCGCGAGTGGCGAGCCGATGGATAAAGCCGGAGCTTACGGTATCCAAGGGCTAGCTTCCAAATTCGTCGACTACATCGAAGGTTGTTACTTCAATGTAATGGGATTGCCGCTGGCGCGGGTTTATCGGCATTGGAAAATACTGGAATCGGGTGCATAATAGGCGAAATATATGTCGCGATACGCGCTGGCGGCCATCTTGCTTTTGGCGACGGAGGCATTCGCATTTCAGGCCGCCTCGAAGAATGCCACTCCAGCGAAACTGATCAAAAAGGTCACTCCGGTCTACCCAACGGATGCGCAGCAGGCCGGCGTTCAGGGCACCGTGGTGCTCGAGACCGTAATCGATGAACATGGAGTGCCGACGCAGATTCGGGTGATTAGCCCCGCTGGGTACGGCCTGGATGAAAGCGCCGTGGATGCCGTATCCAAGTGGCGATACCAGCCAACCACGGTCGATGGAAAGCCCGTTTCAGTGCTCACGAATATTACGGTGAACTTCAGTCTGACAAACAGCGAATTCAATCAAAAACTGGAGAAACAGCGCACGACGTTCAACATCGCGCTACGAGGCGTGCAGGAGAAGAAAATCACCAAAGCGACGCTCGATTCCTTAAACAGTCTGGTTTCGCAGAACTTCGGCCCGGCCTTGTATCTTTACGGAAAGCTGCTCCAAGGGGGCGTGGCTGTTTCGGCGGACCCGCAGCGGGGATTCATGCTCATTCAGGAGGCTGCGGGGAAGCAATACGGACCGGCCCAGTATGAGGTTGCCATCGCTTATCTGAAAGGGGACCTTCTGGCGAGCGACCCGGCCAAGGGGATCGAACTAATGCGGAGCGCGGCTAAGCTGTCCAGTCAGGGCGCTCAGCTCTTTCTGGGCATTGCTTACGAGGAAGGCCAGGGCGTGCCGGTCGATTTAGAAAGATCGAAAGAGAATTTCCGGTTGTGCGCGGCCGCCGGCCAAGCGCAGTGTCAATACCGGCTGGGAAAATCCTTGCTTGAACATCCGGATCGTCCGGATCGAGACTACGCGCAAGCCATCGCGTGGCTGATGCTCGCCTCGGATCAACAAATCGAGGATGCGGAGAAGATTCTTGAACAGGAGGATCAACGGATGACGCCCGCGCAGGTGGTCGCCGCGAACCGGCTCAAGGGGCAGTTGGTTCATCGCCAATAGCCCTCCCATCGGCCCCAGCGCCCGGTGCATAATGAAGCGAGAATGCGGCGAGGCGTCCCGATCGCGCTTGTTTTTCTTCTTCTCGCCGGCCGGACGGCGTACGCTCTTCCGGACGATGACGATACCGCCGTTTACCGTCCCGGACCAGGTGTTTCATCTCCCAGGGTTATTCACAGAGTCGAGCCGTACTACACCGCGGAGGCGCGGCGTGCATTGGTGCAAGGCACCGCGGTCTTGGAGGTCGTGGTGGATGAGCACGGACTTCCGGAACGGATCTCCACCATCAGCCCGATTGGCTTTGGGCTCGATGAGCGCGCGCGTGAAGCTGTCTCGCAATGGGTGTTCAAGCCAGGACGCAAGGACGGACATCCGGTAAAGACGATCGCGACCGTTCCAGTCGAGTTCCGCATCTTCCGCCGCACCTTCGATCCCCGCGACGACGAACGCCGCACCAATTACAACCTGGTGGTCGAGCAGATCCAAACCCATCGCCGCACCGATCAGACCCTCGACACAATTAAGAATCTCGCGCAGCAGAAATACCCTCCCGCGATGTATCTCTACGCGAAGATGCTCCAGGCTGGGGATGGATTTCCGCGCGATCCGGAGCTGGCCCTGCGCCTGATTCTGGACGCTTCGGCGCGCTATTACGCCGCGGCTATGTATGACGAAGGCCGCATGCTGCTGGATGGGCGAAGGCTGCCGAAAGATCCCGAGCGCGGGCTGGAGCTGATTCGCAACGCCGCGGTGCTGCATAGCCGCGCGGCGCAGTTCTTCCTCGCTTCGGAATATGAGCACGGCGGATTGGTCCCGCAAAGCCCGGAGCAGGCGCGCCAGTTTTTCCGCATGTGCGCATTGCAGGATGAGACGGTGTGCCAGGTGCGGTTGGCGAAACTGCTGCTCGAAAAGGAAGGCCGCGAAGAACGCGACTATTTGCAAGCGATCGCATGGCTGGAACTGGCTGCGGATCGGGGCGATATTCAAGCGCGCTTGTTGCTCGATCCGGAGCGTCCTAAGCTCACAGACGATCAGGCCGCCTGGATCGACAAAGTGAAGGAGCAGATTGCGGTTTTGAAGTAGCGTGCTTTCTCACTTCGGTGGTACTTTCACTGATTCGTACTATGCGCGTCGTAAGACCAAAAACCTGAGTGGGTTAGTCGTTTCCTTAAGTGCCCCGGCCGGGATGGCGGCTTAAGCTGAATGAAGCGGCGCGGCGAGCGCCCTCGTATGAATTGCAAATCCATCGCGCTCCTCACCGGACTCCTAATGGCACCGCCAGGATCGATTTTGGCCCAGTCTTTTCTGGGTGCGTGCCCGGTTTTCCCGGCCAATAACATTTGGAACACGCCCGTCGACCAGCTCCCGGTTTCGCCCAATTCGGCGACTTATGTCAACACCATCGGCGCGTCCTCCCCGCTGCATCCGGATTTCGGCACTGTTTACGACGGCGAACCGAACGGCATCCCTTACGTGACTGTTCCTGGAACGCAAACCCAGTATCCGGCGACGTTCATGTACCAAAGTGAAAGCGATCCCGGCCCGTACGCGATTCCGCTCAACGCACCGATCGAGGGCGGCAGCGACAGCACGGGAGACCGGCACGTCATCTCCGTCGATATCGACAATTGCATTCTCTACGAAATGTGGGACGCTTATCCGCAAACCGCGAGCTGGCAAGCGGGCTCCGGCGCGATCTTCAACCTGCTTTCGAACAACCTTCGGCCGTCCGGTTGGACCTCAGCGGACGCCGCGGGTTTGCCGATCTTCCCGGGATTGGTCAAGTACGACGAGGTCTTGACCGGAACGATCAACCACGCGATCCGATTCACGGTGCCGCAGACACAGAATACGTTTGTGTGGCCCGCGCGGCATGAGGCGTCGAACTTGACAGGTTCGCAGTATCCGCCGATGGGCGTGCGCTTCCGCTTGAAGGCCAGCTTCGACATTTCCAGCTTCTCGGCAACGAATCAGATCATTTTGCAGGCGCTGAAAACGTACGGAATGATGATCGCCGATAATGGCAGCTCCTGGTTTATCCAGGGCGCGCCCGATTCCCGCTGGGATGACGACGACCTGCACAACTTGACCACGCTAAGCGGTTCGGATTTCGAAGCCGTGGACGTTTCGGGGATGATGGTGAACGCGAACACCGCCCAAGCCGCAACTTGCGATCTCAACGACGATGGCGTGGTCAACAGCCTGGACGTTCAGATCGCCGCGAATTCGGCGGTTGGTTTAGGCTCGTGCGTGCTTGGCGATCTAAACGGCGACGGCGTCTGCAACGCGGTCGATCTTCAGCGGGTGATAAATGCGTCGCTCGGCGGAGCCTGCATAGTCGGGCCCTAGCGAATTACGGCCGCAGTGTATCGGCGCAAGTGTATCAGCGCTGCTTCGCGGCATCCAGGCTGCTCGGCGCGTTCGTGCTTGCTGAACTTTCGGCCTCGGAGGGTCCGCCGCGGCCTGGCGGCCGAGCCGCCACAATCCGCACGCGCGCGATCCGGTTGCGATCCATCTCCTGCACGATGAACGTGCGCCCGCCGTAAGTCAGAGCATCGCCCCGCTCTGGAATGTAGCCGAGGCGAAACAGGATGAAACCGGCGAGCGTTTCGAATCCCGCATCGCCCGGCAATTCGAGATTGTATTCGGAGGCCAGTTCGCGAATCGTAGTGCTGCCATCAACCTCGATCACCGGCGCGCCGGCCGCTGGAATCCGCCGCTGCTCATCGTGCTCATCGCCGATCGGCCCGAAGATCTGCTCCAGCACATCCTCGAGCGTCACCAGGCCGGTGAACGTTCCGAACTCATCCACCACCAGGGCCATGTGTGCGTGCGCCGCGCGAAATTCGTCAACCAGTTGATTCAATGGTTTGGTCTCGGGAACCACCACCGGCTGGCGAAGATAGCGCCGTAACTGAAACAGAGGCAGCGGGATACGCCGGTCCGCCGCCATCTTGCGCTGCAGCCACACCCGCATCAGATCCTTGTAATGGATGGTCCCGACGATGTGCTCCGGCTTGCTTTCGTAAACCGGCAGGCGCGAATATTGGTGCTCGACCAACAGGCGAAGGATTTCGTCGAGCGAAGCCTCGGCGGAGACCGAAACAATTTCGACCCGCGGTGTCATGATTTCCCGCGCGCTCACGTCCTGCATGTCGAGCAGATTTTGGATCGCGACTTCCTCGAATCCTGCCAGATGCCCCTCCTTGCGGCTGGATTCGACGATGAACTTGAGCTCTTCGGCGGAGTGCCCGCCCGCGGCTCGGCCGCTTGCGCCGAGGGCGCGCGAAAGCGCCAGCGTCGCGCGTTCCACGACGAAGATGAACGGCTCAGCCACGCGATAAAACAGCAACAGAGGCGGCGCCACCAGCAGCGCCATCCGGTCGGCTCGTTCCAGCGCCAGGTTCTTCGGAACCACTTCTCCGCAGACGATGTGAAAGAAGCTGATGGATAGGAATCCGGCCGCGAAGCTGGCGCCATGAAAATAGATCGCGTTGCGCGCGGTGATCAACGGCCCGAAAAGAGCCAGCAACATTTGATACACGCTCTGTTCGCCCGCCCAGCCGAGGCCCAGGCTCGCTAGTGTTACGCCGGCTTGGGTGAGACTCAACAGCCGGCCGGGATTGGCAAGCAGCTCCAACGCGGCGCGAGCGGGGACGCGGCCCTCGCCCGCAAGCTCCTTCAGCCGCGAACGCCGCACTGATATGAGAGAGACTTCCGCCGCGGCGAAAAACCCGTTCAGCGCAATGATGGCGGCCAATAGAAGTAACCGAATCGGCATTTTCTTTTTCAAGCGGCCTCAGCGGCCGTGCAAGCCTTCGCTACAATGCGAGAGGTGTCCCTCTTTCGACGCGCGGTGGAAGGTGAGCCGGACACGTCGCCTCAGCCGGCCGCGGACGATCTGCCTTCACTCGGATTCTTTCACACGCCGCTGCTCCGCGCAGTCAATCTGAGCATATCCGTTTTGCTCGTGCTAATTCTGGCGGCGCTCTTCTGGTACGGCTGGCGTTCGCTTCCGCAGACTTCGGGAACGATGGAAGCGCCCATCGGAGCGTCCGCGAAAATCGTGCGCGACGAACGCGGCGTGCCTCACATCACGGCCGGGTCGTGGCATGACGCGATCTTCCTGCAAGGCTACGTATTGGCGCAGGACCGCTTGTGGCAAATGGACGCGATGCGCAGGCTGGCAGCGGGAGAACTGGCCGAAGTGGTGGGTACGGCCGCGCTCGAATCGGACGAAGAATCGCACCGCTGGCGCATGAGCCGCATCGCGGAACAGCAGGAGCGCAATCTCACGCCGGAGAGCCGCGAAATTCTCGCCGCCTACGCGCGCGGCGTCAATTATTTCCTCGAAACCCATCGCGATTCCCTTCCCCCCGAATTCACTCTGCTACGCTACGATCCCCGCCCGTGGCGCGTGCGCGATTCACTGCTCGCCATTCTGCAAATGAATCGAATGCTCACCACCACCTGGCGCGAGGACATGAACAAGTACCTGATGCTTCAAGGCGGAGATGCGGCCAAAGTCAACTTCCTCTACCCGCCGCGAACCGGCGCGGAAGTGCAGCCAGGGTCGAATGCATGGGCGATCTCAGGATCGCGATCCGTCTCCGGCAAACCGATTCTGGCGAACGATCCGCACCTCGAATGGGGCGTGCCGAGCGCGTGGTACGTCGTGCATCTGAAAGCTCCCGGGCTCGACGTCGAGGGCGCGGCATTGCCGGGCATTCCCGCCGTGGTGATCGGCCACAATCGCCGCATCGCGTGGGGCGTGACCAACCTCGGTTTCGACGTCCAGGACCTGTATCGCGAGCAGATCGATTTAAATACCGGACGGTACGTTTTTCAGGGCAAGGTCGAGCAAGCGCGTCTGGAGCGCGACATCATCGCGGTAAAAGGGCAGACTCCGGACCAATTTGAAGTATGGGTGACCCGCCACGGCCCGGTTTTTATTAGCGACGGCCCCACGCATTTCTCGATGCGCTGGTTGCCTGATAACAATGACCCCTATGTTTTTCCGCTGATGGGCATCGACCGCGCTCAAAACTGGGATGAGTTCAACGCCGCGCTCACTCACTTTGCCGGTCCGGCGCAAAATTTCGTCTACGCAGACGTGGACGGCAACATTGGCTATCATGCTGTCGGCGACCTTCCGGTTCGCAAGAATTGTCCCAGCGACGTTCCTATGGACGGAGCTTCGGGCCAATGCGAATGGCAGGGTCTAATTCCTTACGACGACCTCCCGAATTTCTTCAACCCCGCTTCCGGAGCGCTCGTCACGGCGAATCAGAATCCGTTTCCGCCGAATTACCCTTGGCAGGTGGATGGACGCTTCGGGTCGAATTATCGGGCGCGGCAGATTCGGGCTCGATTGGATTCGCGGCCGAAGTGGAAGCCGGAGGAGATGTTGAGCGTCCAGAAAGACGTGTACTCCGCCTTCCTGCACTTTCTCGCCGGCCAGGTCGTCAGCGCGTGGGATAAGAATCCGGCAAACGCGGGATCTTCGTCCTCACAGCTTCGGTCAGCCATCGACGTGCTTCGCTCCTGGAACGGGCAAATGGAAAAGGGCACCGCCGCGCCCATGATCGCGACGCTCACATTCGACAAGCTTCGCAATGCGATGGTAGAGCGCGCATCGCCGGGCCACGCAACCAATTATGAGACCGCCTATCTCGCTTCTGAAATCGCCGAGCGCCTTTTGCGCGAACGTCCACCAGGCTGGTTCCCGGATTACGACGCCCTGCTGCTGCGGTGCCTGAAAGACGCGGTTGCCGATGGTGAGAAGCTTCAAGGCTCTCGCGTCGCGCGCTGGGATTACGGCCGGTACAACGTCTTGAGAGTAGAAAATCCGGTAATCGGGAAGTTGCCGTTGATCGGCGGCTACTTCAATATCGGACCGATTCCGATGAGCGGCTCTTCGACCACGGTTAAGCAGACCACGCGACGCCTAGGCCCATCCATGCGGATGGTGATCGACTTATCGAATTTCGACAACTCACTGATCAACGTGACTATGGGCGAATCGGGCAACGTGTTTTCGAGCCATTATATGGATCAGTGGGACGCATACTACTCCGGACAAAGCTACCCCATGGAGTTCGACCGCGTCCACGCCTCCAGTGTGCTGACCGTCAATCCTCGCTGATAAGCGGCGTCGCGGGAGTGACTCTGAGCGTCTCCGGCAGAAGCGCGAAGCGGCCGTCGGAGAACAACCGGTAGCGCCGGCCTCGCCACACGATCGTGCTGCCGAAGCAACCCGCCAGCCAGAACCCGAAACCCGCCAGATCCTCCAGCGGCATCAGCGCCCAGTTGATCCGCGTCCGGAGCACCCTTGCGGAAACGACGTACGCGGCCGCCCAGCGGATCGCCAGTGTCACCGGCAGTACCGGCCACCAGGCCGGATTCGCGGCACAAACCGCGAGCGACCACGGCAGCGGCATCGTCAACGCCTGGCCGAAGTAGCCCAACGGCCGGGATCGCCGGGTGCTGCGAGCCCAGCGCAGCCGGTGTTCGGCGTTCTCGAGTAAACCCGAGATGCCGATGTGATGCTCCACCACATAAGAGGAGAGGATCACGCCGTAACCGGCTTCCGCGGCGAACTTCCCCATGACGAAATCTTCCGCCAGGTAATCCTTCAAGCGCTCCAACCCGCCGAACGAATCGAGCGCACTCCTCCGGGCAATGATGGTCGGCCCCACGGCGAATTGCATGCCTTCTAGCATCCGCGCCGCCAGAATTCCGGAGATGAAATCGACGTTCATTCCCGTCGCCTCGAGCCGCGACCACAGGCTTCCGCCCGCCAGGCTTCCCGCAACCGCCCGATACGGGCATGTCGCCACGCCGACCTTCGGATCGCTGAACTCGGCGGCAGCGGTCCGCAGCAGGCTCGGCGTCGCCCGAATATCGCTATCGCTCATCACTACCAAATCGTGTTCCGCCTCGGCCAACATCAGATCGAGGCTATAGACTTTGGCGTTCGTATAACGCGAGCTCCCGGTGACGATGACACGGGACGAAACGTGAGGGTACTCCTTGCGAACAGCCTCAACCACCGCCACGGCCGGGTCATCGAGATCGCGAACGGCGAAAAGAATTTCGAAGTTTGTGTAATCCTGTTCGAAAAAACTACGTAGATTGTGCTCTAGTTCAAGATCCAAACCGGCCAACGGCTTCAAAACGCTGATCGGCTCTTGTCTCTCTGTCGGGAGCGCGCGCGGCCTCACCCCTAAGTAGAGCCGCGCCGCCACCATTACCAGCAGCGAGTACACCAGCGTGCCGGCTAAAAAAGCCATGAAAGTCGTGGCAAGCATCACAGTGCCTTATAGCATAGCGCGATCTTCGACCAGATGTATGCCATACGGCCTATTCGGATTGGAGAAGCATCAAGGCGTTTCGCCATTTTGGATTTGGTTTTGAAATCAAGAAGTCGCGTGTTCCTGTTACCCTGGAGCGAATGTCCCTCTTAGAAGTCATTGTACTCGGCATCGTTCAGGGCCTCACTGAGTTCCTCCCGATCAGCAGTACGGCGCATCTTGTAGTGATTCCCAAGCTTTTTGGCTGGCCCGATCCGGGCCTCGCCTATGATATCGCGCTCCACGTGGGAACCCTGGCGGCCGTGGTGATCTATTTCTTCCGGGACTGGATCCAAATTATCCTCAATGGCTTCAAGTTCAAGACCGCAGGTGGGGATCCGGACCTGCGCGGCAATCCGATGCTGCTTTGGTATTTGATCCTGGGAACGCTTCCGGCCGGGATCGCGGGCCTGGCGCTCCAGAAGCAGGCCGATACCAATCTCAGAACGCTTCCCATCATAGGCGCGAGCGCGATTCTGATCGGCCTCTTTCTGTGGTGGGCCGACCGTTCCGCGCGGGAGCAAAAGAACCTGGGTCATGTCTCGCAGGCGGATTCTCTGTTCGTCGGCTTCTTCCAGATCCTGGCAATTATCCCCGGCGTTTCCCGCAGCGGAATCACGATTTCCGCGGGCTTGCTCCGCAATCTCGACCGGCCTACCGCCGCACGATTTTCCTTCCTTCTTTCCACGCCGATCATTCTGGGCGCCGCCGCCAAGGACGCATGGGATCTGCTGAAGCACAAAGAAACGATTCAACACGATATGCAGACCGCTTTCGTGGTGGGCATCATTACCAGCGCCATCGCCGGATCCGTGACCATCGCGCTATTCCTCAACTACCTTCGATCCCGCTCGCTGAGCTTTTTTGTTGGCTACCGGATTATTTTTGGCATAATAGTGATTGCTCTGGCCTTCTTCCGCTAACCGCGGGGAATGAAGTTTTTGGGACCGACACGCTACGCGCGGCTCAATGAAGCCGTCGCGGTGGTGTTTCTATTCGTTGGGCTGTTTCTCATCTTCAGCCTGACTTCGTACCATCCTTTCGATCCGTCGCTGAACACTGCCTCCGCGCCGGCGCAGCCTGCGAATCTCACAGGACGCTTAGGCGCTTACCTGGCCGACTTTTTCCTGCAGGTGCTGGGGCTGGGCGCCTTTCTCATACCGATCCTGATTCTGGCATTGGGCTGGAACTGGATTCGCTCGGCGGCGATTGAAACGCCGGGAGTCAAGTTGTGCGGCGCGGCGCTCCTGCTGGTGTCGACTTGTACCGCCCTCGGCCTGCTGCCTGGCTGGAGGCCAATGGCCGATGCGATGCCCGCGGGAGGATTGGCGGGTCTGGTTCTGGCCGGCGCTTTGACCGGATCAACGAACATGACCGGCGCGATTCTGACCACCTGCACCTGCTGGATCGTCTCCCTTTACCTGGTGTCAGCGTTCGAGATGAAGCACGTGTTGAAGTGGCTGCGCTGGCCTATGCAATGGATCGAGATCATCGTGGCGCGTTTCACCGCATGGCGCGAGGAGAGAGCGCGCAAGGCCAAGATGCGAGCGCAGGCCCGCGTTCTGCGCAAGTCTTTAGACGAAGAACGAACATCATCGCGTGCTCGCGCGGCCTCCGCAGCAGCGGGCGCGTCCGCTGGAGCATCCGCGGTCACAACGGCCCCCGAAACCCCATTTTCGGGGCCGCCGATCGTGAATCCATTAGCCGAAGCTGAATCCCGCGCGGCTCGCGCCCCGCGCAAAGCTCCGGAGCCCGCAATCGAGGACATCCCGATTCGTCCGCTGGAACGGCAGCCTCCCTTCGAGCCCACTCCTTTGCCGCCGCCGATTCCCGCTGCGGCCATGGCAGCAGCGCCGGCGGCATCGGCCGGAACGGCAGCGCGGCGCGCCCGCGAAAATCCCAAGAAGGAGCGCTCGCGCTTCGAGATCCCGCCCACCAGCATTCTTCAGGAGCCCGCCGGGCGCAGCGCCTACGACAGCATCGAACTCAAGGAAATTGCGGCGAAGATCAAGAGCAAGTTCGAAGAGTTTAATGTGCTTGGCGCGGTGGTGCAGATCAACCCTGGCCCCGTTGTCACGACCTTCGAATTCAAGCCCGAAGCCGGCATGAAGTATTCGCGCATCACCACGCTTACCGAGGATCTATGCTTGGGCCTTCAGGCAGAATCCATCCTGATCGAGCGCATTCCCGGCAAGCCGACCGTCGGCATCGAGGTGCCGAACTCCAAACGCGAGGTGATCAGCCTGCGCCAGATCCTCGAATCGGAGGAGTTTTGCGCATCGCCTTCGCCTTTGACCGTCGCCTTGGGCAAGGACATCAGCGGGCGCATCAAAGTCGCCGCGCTCGATTCCATGCCGCACTTGCTGATCGCAGGTTCCACCGGCTCCGGTAAAAGCGTAATGCTGAACTCGCTGATCATGTCGATCCTCTACAAGGCCACGCCGAGCCAGGTGCGCATGATCATGGTGGATCCCAAACGGCTGGAATTCGGGCCGTACGAAGGCATTCCTCATCTGCTCACGCCGGTCATCACCGACGCGAAGAAGGCCACCATCGCCTTGCGCAACGCGGTGCTCGAAATGGAGCGGCGATTGAAGCTGCTGGCTTCGCAGGGCGTGCGCAACATCGAGCAGTACAACCGCAAAATCCGCCAGCTTCAGGATCAGCCGCGCAGCCTGTTC
>JASHRP010000620.1 GCA_030037375.1 Bryobacteraceae bacterium
CATCACGACGTCGCACTTTTTGGAATCGAGGGTGGACGAAAGAAACTGTGGAAAGCCACCATGACCACGGTAACTTGCCCAGGTGTACGCGACGGTTTCGCCCAGGGCTTTCGCCACCGTCTGGGCTACCTTGTTCTCGAATCCCGCACCAGCGCGGTTTGAGTACGGAAGATAGTCGGGATCGGCGCAAACGCTGAGGGCCTTGAGCGGAGCCCCGTAGAGCAAAAGCGGCAGGACCCACATCGCGCATGTAAAAAGGGAAGTTCGCTTCATGCCTTTCGGCCCGTATGACGATACATCCTGCGACGATGCAAGTCAATCGTCGGAGCGGTAGGTTGCTCCCAGACGGGAGAGCGCCGGGGTTCAGAGTACTAGGCGGTGAGCCGGGCTTTCGAACCTTTACCGCGACGACGCGATCCGGCCGCGCGTCCCGCGCCCGATAGACTTCATTTGTTTGCCGCCCTTCGTCGGTGACATGCGGGGGCACCGGTGCGAGCGGGTTTTAGTATAGTATGCGGCCAGGAGTCTTGTTATGAACCGTAGACACCTTTTGAAGTCCGCGGGGATTGGTGCGACGGTGCTTGCTTTGCGCGGAACCGAGGACGCACGCGCCCAGGATTCGGCGCGCGCGATCGCTTCGGTGAAGGCCCTGGTCTTCGACACCTTTGGCACCGTCGTGGACTGGCGCGGATCGATCATCGAGGAAGGCAAGGCCTGGGAGAAAACCAAGAGTATCAGCGTCGATTGGGCTCGCTTTGCGGATCGATGGCGGGCGGGCTATGCGCCTTCCATGGATAGAGTACGAAAAGGCGAAATGCCCTGGACCAACCTGGACCACCTGCATCGTGCGCTGCTGGAAGACCTGCTCAGGGAATTCCATATAGAAGGTCTTACAGAGGAAGAAAAGGACCACTGGAATCGCGTCTGGCACCGCCTGAAGCCGTGGCCCGATTCCGTCGCCGGGCTGACTCGCCTTAAGAAGAAGTACACGATTGCGCCGCTCTCGAACGGCAACGTCGCGCTGCTCGCCGATATGGCCAAGCATGCCGGTATTCCGTGGGATCTCATCCTTTCGGCTGAGTTAGCCAAGCATTACAAGCCGGATCGCGAAGCTTACCTTACTGCGGCCGACCTTCTGGAGCTGAAGCCCGATGAAGTGATGATGTGCGCGGCGCACTCCGGCGATCTAATGTCGGCGCGCAGCTTCGGTCTGCGCACCGGATTCATCCACCGGCCCAACGAATACGGACCCACACGCAAGGCAGACGACGCCAAGCCCGGTGATTTCGACGTGGTGTCCGCCGACATTATGGATTTGGCGTCGAAACTCGGAGCGTAATCGCGGAAGCTCGGGGTTCCTCGTCACTTGCCGCCGACCAGATGCTCCAGGTCCTTGTTGTTTTCACTACAGATGTATTCCAGGAGATCCGTATCCGGAAGCAGTCTTGCGTTTTCGTCAACAGTCCAGGGCCTGGTGAACGCTTTCGGATCGTCGATGGTGAGTTGCATGTCCAGGTGTCCGAAATCTCTCCGGTGGTAACGCTCGGTCAAGCGCATGGCGTCGCTATGCGGCCGTCCGGCATTGTCGAGCCAGGTGTCCTCATTGACCCCGATCGTAACCACCACAAACGTGTCCCCATCCCACTTACCGACCGAGTATCCGAGCCACGAGGGCTGCGGGTCTTTGGGCAGCGCTCGTCCATCGCTGAAGACTTGACGAAACGTAGTGAAACCTTCGTAGAGCATCAGCATCAGGCCGGGCTGTTGCACGATTTTATACGGGTAGGGCAGTACCAGCAACTTGGGCATTCCCGGCACGCAATGCGCCGCGGGATCGTCCTTGCCCCGAGCCCCGTTCGCTCGCTCCTGAGACAGCTTTTCACTCCATGCCTGGAACGGGATGCTGGCCGCGGGAGCGATAGCTTGAAGGGGCCTGCTGTCCGGACTCCAGACACCGGAAAGATCGGGATGGCCGTCCGCCGCCTTGGGCGCTGGGGCGGAGAGATTCGGCTTGCCATCCGCGGTGCGCGGAATGCCGGGCGTAGGATAGTTGAGCCACTGCGCAGGGGCAGTGGCCGCGATCAAGAGAGCAGCCACACTGGGTAGCAACGCGTGTTGTGCCTTCATGGTGAAACTCCTCATTATTAGAACCCAGCTTGATTCAACTCAGCTTCCCACGATTTTGGAGCCGCCACACCCGTCTGGCGCCATATGAACTGCCGCATTCCGCAACATCGCTTTTCGAGGATAGAATACCGATTGATGAACAGCGAGAAAAGCAGATGGGGCCGGAGATCGGCCGCGGCGGCCCTCGCCTCGTTGATTCTGTGGGCGCCGCTGGGCGCTCAGGCGCCAACCGCGCCTAAGTTCAAGTTCGATCCGGACTGGCCCAAACCTTTGCCGAACAAGTGGAAGATGGGAGGCGTCACCGGGCTGGCGGTGGACAAAAACGATAACGTCTGGGTGCTTAATCGTCCCAACGATCTAACTGATATTGAGCTTGAAGCAGAACTGAATCCTCCACTTGCTGATTGCTGCGTCCGACCTCCCTCTATGATTCACATTGACAAGAACGGGATGGTAATCGGTTACTTCGATGCGCCCCAAGGCCACGGCATGGCCGTGGACAGCAAAGGGTTCGTTTACATTGGGCAGGACACAGTTCGCAAATATGATCCGAAAACCGGCTACGTTATCGGCGAAGTGCCACGCACGCCGGAGAGGCCGCCGGGCAGCGCCGCCGACCCTCCTTTGACTTCGGCCCACGTTCCAGGGCGCGGCAGCGCAGGGCCAGTAGCCGGCTTTATCACTCCACCCGGTGGGCGCGGCCAACCCAATCCCGCGGCTCAGTCAGCTCGCGATGCGGCGATCGCGGCCTTCCGCGCCAAGTATCCCCCAACCACGCCAATGATCGTGGGAGGAATCGAAGAGATCCGGCTCGACGAGCCTTCTCACGAACTTTACGCTGCCGACAATTACCTGGGCGGACGAGTCATGGTGTTTGACTTGGACACCTTCAAGTTCAAGCGGGGCTGGGGCGCTTATGGACACACGCTGTCGGAAATCAGCACTAATGATGCAGATCGCGCCTATACTCCCGGCGGGCCCATGCCGAAGGAATTCCGAGGCCACCTCACGCTGAATATTTCCAACGATGGGTTGGTCTATGCGGCGGATCGCAACGCGAACCGTATCCATGTCACCACCAGGCAAGGCAAGTTCTTGAAGGAATTCATTCTGGCCCCTATGACAGGGGTGGGCGGTTCTACCGGCGGAGTGATGTTCTCGCCGGACAAGCAGCAGCGGTTCCTGTATATTTCCGATCTCACCAATAACCACATCTGGTTCCTCAACCGGGAAGACGGCAAGGTCGTGGGTCAGATGGGAAGCATGGGCGAAAACGGCGGCCAGTTCTTCGGACTGCATATGATCGCCGTGGACTCCAAAGGCAACATCTACACAGGCGAGGTTTTCGCCGGCGAGCGGGTGCAGAGATTCGTGCCGGTTAAGTGAGGCGAGTGTTCATTCAACCTTGCCCGACTGAAGAGCCGCGTCGTATACAATACGGCCTCCCACCATTGTCAGCACCGGTTTGATGGTTTTGATCTGATCCGCCGGAACGGTGAGGTAATCGCGGTCGAGTACAACCAGATCCGCCAGCTTGCCCGGCTGGATCGAACCCAGGTTATTTTCTTCGAACACGAAGTTTGCATTCTTACGGGTGTACGCGATCAGTGCGTCTTCACGGCTGATGTTTTGCCGGATGACTTTGGCTCCACCCGCCATCTTCCCGGTTACGGCAAAATACAGCGTTGTGAAAGGCAAATATTGATTGGCTGCGCTGCCGTCGGTTCCAAATCCCCATACGATGCCGCTATTCTGAATCGTGCTCAGCGGCGGCATGTCGTAAGCCCGGTCTCCGAACCCTTCGTGCATGATCGCGCCATTGATAACCGCCCACGGATTCACCGCGGCATACATGCCCAGCTTCTTCATGCGCTCCAACTGTGAGGCGTTGATCTGGTTCACATGGGCGAGAACCCAGCGCAGGTTCTTGATGGGATGTTCCTTATTTATGGCCTCGATTTGGTCGAGGAACGCATCGATCGTGTCGCGCAGTTCCGCGTGCACGTGGAGGGGCAGGCCGGCCTTGGCAATCTCCAGGGCGATCCGGCGCCATTGCTCGAGTTGCTCCGGCTGCGGATTGGATTTAAGCGCGAACATCGGGTCATGCAGCGGCGAGTATACGCTCTCCCCAAAGGCGACATTGTCAATGTAAGTGTCGCCCTGGAAGAGTTTCATCCCGGCGATTTGTTGTACGGAACGGTCCACCTGCGCGGGAGTCGCGGCAGCGGTCCCGCCGATGCAGGAAACCCGAACATTAAGACGATTTTGCGCCTTCCATTTCTCAAAGATTTGCAGAACGTCGCTGTCGCAGCCGGGCACGCCGAAAGAGGTGAGACCGGCTCGATTCATATCTTTGACCAGCGCAGCGGCGCTAGACTCTAGCTGGTCCGGCGCTACTTTGGGAAGTCTGGAGGCCACAGCGCGAGTTGCCGGAATGTCGCCCCTGATTACTCCGGTAGGCCTTCCGGAAGCGTCGCGCAGGATTGACCCCTTCACGAAGTCCGGAGGGTCGGGCGCGTTGGCTTCGATTCCAAGAACGTGCAAGGCCCGGCTGTTTAGGAAGACCTGATAGTAAGACTCTTGCAGTGCAACCGGATTTTCCGGCGCGATCTGATCCAACTCTTCACGTGTGAAAGGCTTCGGATCGTCCGCGAACTGCTGGTGGGCCCAACCGCCGATGTTATAGATCCACTCTCCAGGCCCTTCCGCCTTGGCCCGCGCCCGCAGCATTTCGATCGCTGATTTTCGCGACTCCACGCCATCGAAGCGAACTTCTCGCAGCCAAGTCGTGGCAGCGCGCAGAAGATGCATGTGGTTATCGATGAGTCCAGGGATTACGGCGCGCCCCTGCAGGTCGATCCTTCGGGTGTTTGGCCCCACAAACCTGGCTATGTCCTGGTTGGTTCCCACCGATAAGATGCGCTCGCCTCGAACCGCCACAGCCTGGGCGATCGTAAAGCGGTCATCTACCGT
>JASHRP010000621.1 GCA_030037375.1 Bryobacteraceae bacterium
GGGCGCGTAGCTCAGGTGGATAGAGCATCAGCCTTCTAAGCTGAGGGTCGCTGGTTCGAGTCCAGCCGCGCCTACCAGAAAATCACTGGCCAGCACCCAATTCAGCCGCCTTGCGCCGCCCTTCTCTGCGCCCACTCGAACGCTGGCGTCGAGGCCTCGCTAAGGGCAGCGTCGAATCTGTGTACGCTAATTGGGTACAACCATACGCACGGCGCGTAGAAGCGGAAGCTCTGGCCCAATGTCCCACATCCTGTTAACATCGGATGGGACTTATATGAGCATTCGGCGCACACACATCGTCATCCCAGAGCCCCTTGTGAGTGAGATCGACCGCCTGGTCGGCAAGCGCGGACGCAGCGCGTTTCTCGCGCAGGCTGCTGAGAAAGAGCTCCGCCGTCTGGAGCAGATCAGGGCGCTCGAGAAAATGGTTGGAGCCTGGAAGGATAAGGACCACCCGGAATTGAGGGGCGGAGCGGCGCGGTGGGTCAAGCAACTTCGCAAGGCTAGCGACCGCCGGCCGCAGGGCACAGGCCGCTGATCCGTGGCGAGCTACCTGCTCGATACCAGCGTCATCATCGATGCGCTGAACAACAAGCGCGGGCGCCGCGGTTTGCTCCTGCGGTTAGTCCAGCAGGGCCATCTGCTGGCCTGTTGCCCCATTAACATCACGGAGGTCTATGCCGGGCTCGGCCACAAGGAGGAGGAGGCCACGGAAGAATTCCTGAGAAGCCTCGAGTACTACCATCTGACCTGGCCGGTGGCTCGCTTGGCCGGCCTGCTCAAGCGGGATTACGGACGCAAGGGCACGGCACTGACGGTCGCCGACGCTACTATCGCGGCTGTCGCTCTAGTCCATGAGCTCGTTCTCATGACGGACAACGTTAAAGATTTTCCAATGGAGGCGTTGACGTTGTACCCTCTTCCCGACGTATAGGAATCTGATCGGCGCGGGGCCCCGCGACGGCCATAGTATTGTATTAGATCCCTTGAACGATCCATGCCGCGGCTCAAACGGATTCTCATGATCGTCGTCCTTGTAATCGTGGCGATACCCGTTCTGGCGTTTGCGGCCGACTACCTTTCGGTCCGCTTCAACGTCCCCAACCGCACTCTGTTTGACGACGTGGAAGTCCGGCAGTTTTACGCCGTGAAATTGAAAGACAAGAAAACCAGCTACATGTTCGGCCAGCCGCAAACGGTGGAATGCGTTAACGCTCTGTTTCCCCACGACGGCGACACGCCTTGCTGGTATCGCAAGAGCCACACGGTCATTGAGGTCGACATCAATTCCGGACCTCCGGCTCCGTTTATCGACACTCCCTGACTTGCGCGGTATGTGAAAATTGACTTTTATGCCGGCGGAACACCCTGTAGAGTTTCTGCGCGCGCTTCTCGAAGCGTCTCCGGTGGGCATCATCGCTCTGGATTTGGATGGCAACGTCAAGCTATGGAGCGGCGCCGCGGAGCAGATACTGGGGTGGTCTGAGGCGGAGGTGCTCGGACGGCCCGCTCCCTTCCCGCTGCCTGCGGAGTCTGAGGGTGAGTCCGAGGTTTCTTTTCCGGGCAAGAACGGCCCCCCAGTTCACGCAACGCTTCGAACGGCCGCGTGGCGCGATTCCGAGGGGCGCATGCAAGGAGTCTTTTGCATGGTCACGGACATCAGCCAGCATCGCGAGCTGGAACGCGAGCTGGAGGTGAGCCGGCAGCATGAGGAAATCGTACGGGCCCAGTTTCAGACCGAGAGCCGGTTCCGCAGGCTCCTGGAGGCGGCGCCGGACGCCATTATCGAAGTAGACAGCGCGGGCAAGATCCGGCTGGTAAATCGTGTCACGGAGAAACTCTTCGGCTACGAACGCCAGGAGTTGCTTGGGCAGCCCGTCGAAATCCTCATTCCGGATGAAGTGCGCGAGCGCCACGTCCAGCATCGCAGCCAGTACTTGAGCCATCCCGCCGCGCGGCCCATGGGCACCGGCCTGGCGCTCGAAGGAAGACGGAAGGATGGTTCAAGATTCCCGGTGGAGATTAGCTTGAGCCCGGTCGAATCGGATGACGGGCTTTACGTCACTGCCGCCATCCGCGACGTGACCGAGCGCAAACATGCCGACGAGCTGCTGCGAGCGGTCCAGGAGAAGTACAACCGCGAACTCGCTGCCGCCAATCAGGAACTGGCGCTCCGCAACAAGGAAGTGGAGCGCGCCAATCGCCTGAAGAGCGAATTCCTAGCCAGCATGAGCCATGAGTTGCGCACTCCGCTGCACACCATCATCGGATTCTCTGAGTTGCTCTCGGAAGAACTGAAGGGCCCTTTGAACGTCAGTCAAAAGCGCTTCGTCGAACATATTCACCGCGACTCGCTCCATTTGCTGGCGCTGATCAACGACATTCTGGACCTGAGCAAAATCGAGGCGGGAAGATTGGATCTGCAGCGCGAGGTGTTCGAGGTTCGCGCGGCGATTGAGGACGCTCTAACCACCATTGGCTCGCAATGCGAGGCCAAGTCGATCCGGCTGGAATCCAACCTTCAAGTGTCCGTTCCGGTTCATGCCGATCCGTTGCGGTTCAAACAAATCCTTCTCAATCTTCTTAGCAACGCGGTCAAGTTCACGCCGGAAGGAAATTCGATTCGCGTGGACGCGCGGATCTCGGACGGCTTCGTTCAGATCGCCGTTTGCGATACCGGAATCGGCGTGCCGAAGGAGTTTCACGAGACTATCTTTGACAAGTTTAGGCAGGTGGGCGCGACTACCAAGGGAGTTCGCGAAGGGACCGGGTTGGGGCTGGCCATCACCAAGGAGCTGGTGACGAAGCAAGGCGGGCAAATCTGGATGGAGAGCGAACCAGGGAAAGGAAGCCGCTTTACGTTTACGGTTCCCGTGGCGCGAGCCCGTAGCGGCGAGGCACGGTAAATCCAAGCTTCGATTTACGCGACCGATTCCGTAGTCTTGGTCGAGCCTTTGCCGATACACCGGCACGGTGTTTCACCGCATCGGCACATCGCGGCGCGGCGCGACTCCGGGTGCGGCATCTCCACCAGCTTCGCGGTGCGTCGAAGGCGAGCGGACCAGACAAAACTGAGGCTCTGGCGCACTTCATCGGATTTTAACGGAACCGGCAGCGCGTGAAATGCCCCAGCATCCGCAAGGTCGGGCCAATTGACGCTATCCGAAAACCGGTGGCACGGAATCAACAATGCTTGCGGAGCCGCTTCTCTGACCGATCGCAGAGCGTCCTCCCACGATTGGCCCAAGTTCTTCGCTTCGAAGAAGACGGCGACTACGTTTCCCGTCTCGCCCAACAGGCGAAGGTGGTGGAGATCCTCGGCGACTTCGACTGACCACCCGAACTCCGGGGTCAGCTTCTCAAATGCAGCCGTTTCGACGACGGGAGGATTCCCGAGTACTACAATTCTGCCACTCAGCATGTGCGAGGACTGCAGCAACCGGAGTGCCACAACCTTGCCACCCTCCCGCAGTTTTCCGCCGGGCCTGAAGAGCTGAGGGATCGGCGCGAGGTTAAACTGGAGAGTAAGCCTCCATGAACCCCATCCGCCACGATTGGACCATCCCGGAGATCGAATCTATCTATACGGCTCCATTGCCCGATTTGATTTTTCGCGCCCAGACAGTCCATAGAGGTTACCATCGGCCGAATGAGGTGCAGGGCTGTATGCTCCTAAGCATTAAAACCGGCGGATGCCCGGAGGATTGCGCCTATTGTCCCCAATCGGCTAGGTACGACACCGGAGTGGGTCGGCAGGATTTGCTAACCGTTGCAGAAACTATTGCAATGGCCAGAGCGGCGCGGGATCAAGGAGCCACGCGTTTCTGCATGGGCGCCGCCTGGCGCGACGTTCCCAAGGATGGCCGGTTCGCCCGAGTGCTCGAGATGGTCCGGGGCGTTCGCGGGTTAGGAATGGAGGCGTGCTGCACCTTGGGGATGTTGAGCCAGGAGCAGGCCGACGATCTAGCCTCCGCTGGGCTAACGGCCTACAACCACAACCTGGATTCGTCACCGGATTTTTACGGACAAATCATCACCACCCGCACGTATCAGGAGCGTTTGGATACGCTTGCGCGAGTTCGCGCCGCGGGCGTCACAGTGTGTTGCGGCGGCATCGTCGGCATGGGCGAAGATCGAGGCGCGCGATACGGGCTCTTGCAGCAGTTGTCCAAAATGAATCCACATCCGGAAAGCGTTCCCGTAAATCTTCTGGTTCGGGTGGAGGGAACGCCGTTAGCAAGCGCCGCGCCCGAAGATCCCATCGAGATGGCCCGAATGATCGCCACCGCGCGCATCCTCATGCCTAAGTCGACAGTTCGACTCAGCGCCGGCCGGCTGTCTCTGTCCGAAGAGGCGCAGGCGCTGTGCCTTCTGGCCGGGGCCAATTCGATTTTCCTCGGTGACCGCCTTTTGACCACGCCCAACCCCGGCCCCGACGCCGACCAGCGGCTGTTCGAAAAGCTGGGTATGAATTTGCGGCCTGCCGGCG
>JASHRP010000622.1 GCA_030037375.1 Bryobacteraceae bacterium
CTGAAGGACGGCAGCCGCGGCACCGCAAGCCTTTCGAAGCTCCGCATCGGCCGCTTACTTGTGGCGTTGCAGGTCGCGTTGTGCGTTCTCCTGCTGGCGGGCGCGGGACTATGCGTAAAGACGTTCACGAACTTGAGAGGCGTTCCGCTAGGATTCAAGCCGGAGGGGTTGTTGCTGTTTTCAATCGACCCACCCAAGGCGCGATACCCGGCCGATCGCGCCGGCGCGATGCTCACCGAACTGCAAGCCAGGCTTGAAGCGATTCCCAGTGTCGAATCGGCGTCTTACTTCCGCGGCGGGGCCGGTAATCCGCCCGGGCCGCGCTTCTTTGAAACTATGCGTATTCCGATCATCCGCGGCCGCGCTCTCGACCAGCATGATCTGCAGAATCAGGCCGTCATCAATGAAGCTTTCGCGCACCGCTATTTCCCGGCCGAAGACCCCGTCGGCAGGACCTACATCACCTCCGACAATACGGCTTATCAGATTGTTGGAATCTGCGCGGACTGGCACATGGACCGCCTGCGCGATCCGGTTCAACCGGCAATCTACACCCTTCTGCAAAGTAGCGCCTTACACGACGATACCGCCGTGCATCGCCCCTCCACCGCGTTTACTTTTGAAGTTCGTGTCGCGGGCGGCGAGGCTGCCGTCCTCAATCAGATTCGCCCCGCGGTTCATGGCCTTGATTCGGCACTGGCCGTCACCGACCTCCGCACCGGGGTCCAGCAAATCGATAATGGCTTCGCGCAGGAAAGGTTGATGGCGTCTCTCGCGGCCGTGTTCGGCGGACTCGCGCTGATTCTGGCCGCGATCGGGATCTATGGAGTGATGGCTTATGCAGTCGCGCGGCGGACGGGTGAGATTGGCATCCGCGTAGCGCTTGGCGCGCAGCCAACGCGGGTGGCGTGGATGGTCGTGCGCGAGACCCTGGCTCTCGCCGCGGTTGGCCTCGCGATCGGAGTGCCTGCGGTGTTTGCTCTGAGTCCCGTGGCAGATCATTTCTTGGCTCCGGGGTGGGAGCGCACCTTTGCGTACGGAACCAAGCCCGACGATCCGAGCACGATTGTGATCGCGGTGCTGGCCCTGGCCGCGGCGGGGGCTGTCGCGGGTTATCTTCCATCTCGCCGCGCAGCGCGCGTGGATCCGGTGATCGCGCTACGGCATGAGTAGCAACCTGCGGTTCTTGGGGGCCGTGGCGATGATCTTAATTACCGGATGCGGCGCGTCGCCCGAAGCAAAGCTGCGCCGCGCGTTGGCGAATCAACTAACCGGCACGATCCGGCTTCCATCGGACACGATTGAGCTTTCCTCCGAATTGACGATCGAGCCAGGGGCGCACGATCTAGAGATCGTGGGCGGGGACCGATCGGTATTGAAGGCGAATGCCGGTTTTAAGGGTGCGGCTATTTTAAGAATCGATCGGGCAAGGAACATCCGGCTGCACGATTTCAGCGTGGAAGGAAATCGCGAGGAGGCTCCGAAGCAGGTCGACATGGTCCCGCCGGAGAATGCACTGCGGGTGTGGTACGCGGATAACGGAATCCTGGCGGATCGAACGGATGTTCTCGAAATCAGCCGCGTTCATCTTTCGCACGTGACAAGCTTCCCCGTGCTGGTCAGCCGGTCATCCGGCGTCCGCATCGAAAAGGTTACAGTAACGGATTCGGGCTCCCGCAACGCGCAAGGGCGAAATAATTTGAGCGGAGGGATTCTGATCGAGGAAGGAACATCGGATTTCGAAGTTCGCGATTCGACGTTCCAAAGAATTGCGGGCAATGCGCTCTGGACGCATTCGCTGCGCACGTCGCCGCGCTTGGCGAAGGGCGTGTTCGCGGGGAATCACATCGATACGGTAGGCCGTGACGCCCTCGAGGTCGCGCATGCGACGAATGTGCGTGTTGAGGATAACGAGATCGCCAACGTCGGATTCCCCGTTGATCTGATCGACGTCGAGCACGGCGGGACGCCGGTGGGCATCGATACGGCGGGCAATGTGGACGCGTCTGTCTATCAAGGGAATCGTCTCGATGAAATCGACGGGAAATGCTTCGACCTCGACGGCTTTCACGACGGAGCCGTCCGCGATAATCAATGCACGGACCGCAAGCGCGCCGAGGACTATCCGTTCGGCCACTTCGGAATCGTGATGAACAATACCGATCCGGACATGCAATCGAAGAATATATCGATCACCGGCAATCTCATCTCCGGCATGAAATTCGGAGGACTGTATCTGATCGGCAGCGGCCACACGGTGGCGAACAACCGCTTTCTCGACTTGAACACCGCCGGATGCAATGAGAGCGCCGCGAAGTTCGGATGCATATACAAGAAGGACGAGCCGCAGATGCTGGAGTCTGGAATCTATCTCGGCAGCGGCGTGTCCCGGCCGGCCGAAACGCGCGGCAATACGATCCAGGACAATGTGATCACGGGGCATGGGATGCAAGCGCACTGCATCACGGCCGCGCCGGGCGTCGACATCCGCCTTCAGGTGATTAAAGGAAACACCTGCCAGAACGAATCGGGCAAAGCCGCATTGGGCGGCGCAACGGCACGGTGACGTAGACTAAGTTTTAATGCCGATCGAGTTCCGCAACGCAACCCTGGGTCCTCTGAGAGACTTCCGCGCGAAGGCACCGTCGGGAGTCATCATCGGCGTGATCGGCGAAAAAGGTTCGGGCGTCGCCGAGTTGTTGAAGCTGGCCGCGGGCACGTCCGCGCCTGAATCGGGTGAAGTGATCGCGGGACCCCAGCGTCGGCTGGTCTCGCTTGGAGAGACGTTGAACCTCGCGCCGGCGGATGTAATCGCGCTCGATCAGGCCCTGGCAACGCAGGACGCGGTGGTGCGGGCGCGAACGCTCACCGGGCTCGACCGGCTGCGGCGCGCGGGATCGACGGTGTTTCTGGCGTCGAACGAGACCGGCTTGCTGGAGACGATGTGCGACGAGATTTGGTGGATCGACGCCGGTGAGCTGGCCGCCAAGGGCGATCCGAAGGAGACGCTCGCGAAGTACGGCCGGCACGTGGCGGAGCGCATTCGAAGCTGGGGCGAGACGATTCCGCCGAGAATCGCGCCATCCTTCCGGCGCGGAAACGGACACGCGGAGATCATCTCGATCGAGAGCCTCGGTGCGGACGGCAAGCCGACCATCGTGTGGAAGAGCGGCGAGATGGTGAGCGTGCGCGCGGAAGTGCGCTTTCACGAGGCGCTGGAAAATCCGGTGTTGGGGCTGCTGATTCGCACGCAAATCGGCTTCGAGGTGTACGGGACGAATACGGAGCTGGAGCGAGTCAAGATCGGGCCGCGCAAAGCCGGCGAAACGGTGATCGTCACGTTCTCGTTCCTGTGCGATCTGTGCCCGCAGGCGTACACGCTGACGCTCGCCTCGCACGACCCGGACGGGACCGCGCACGACTGGCTGGATGACGCGATCGCAGTTACCGTGACGGATGAACGTTCTACCGCGGGCGTCGCGAATCTCCGCGCGAAGGTAACGGTGGAGACGGCCCAGACGGCCCCGCCGGCGTAGCCTGTCTAGTTCGAGAGCTACGCCGCGTCCGGCAACTCGACATAAGCTACCGCTGTTAGCGGTTCCGGAATCGGTTCACCGTCTTCACGAAGCCCCTCCATGTACAGCTCGATCGCTTCCCGGATGTTCCGCTCGACCTCATCGACGGTCTTTCCCGTGGAAATGCATCCTGGCAGATCAGGCGCATATGCGGAGAGATTGTTTTCGCGGTGCTCTATGACGATAGCGTATTTCTTCATCGCGTAGAGTCCGTGACCGCCTTACTTGCCTTCCAGCAAGAACGTCGGCGCGAGTCCTGTCAGCGTCGAAAACGAAGACCCTCCGGCGACGTCCAGCCAGCTTGAGCATCCTTGCACGGATCCCAAATACGCGTGCGGCTGCACGTCCACCAGCATTTCCTTCATCATCAGGCTGCCGTATTGGAGCATCGGGAACACCGCGCGGGCGGGAGGCTCGGCGGCTTCCTGCACCACATAAGGCGACCGCATGGCGTTGCGCAGCGCTTTTTCCCAATTGAGGTCGTTGACTTCCGCCCCGCGAACTGGAAGCACTTCGCCGGAGGTGACGTTGGGGCGCAGCAGCAGCTTGGCGCGATGCTTCATCACGAACTCCGGCAGGTCTACGGTGTGGCCTTTGTGAGTGGTCTTGGCGGCCTGCACCAGTCGCGTCCACGGGACGAAATCCCTAATGGCTTTGCGCTCGGCGGCGGGAAATTTCGTGGTGACGGCGTCGTCAGTGAGCAGATCGAAGATGGTCAGCTTGGAAGCAATTTCGGTGCGGAAGCTATTGATCATGCACACCGAATTTTCCTTCGCGGCGCGCACCAGGGGGTGGTTGAGGTCGAAGCGGACCAGGAACTCTTGCAGCGGGATATTGCGGTACACCACGTCAATGGTGAAGTCGCCGCGATGCAGAACGTTGTTGCGGTATTCGAGCTGGTCCGGCGAAATTACTTCGGCTTGAAAGCCGCCGCGGCTGAAGGACTCCGCCAGCAGCACGCTTTCCGGCGATGGCAGCGGCTGCCGAAATTCGACCACGGCAATGTTGGGCCGTTTGTTCTTGCCGCCGCATTCCCTATACGCTTTCAGCACTGCGGTTAGTAAAGGCTTTACGCCCGGGAGTTTTTTGAGCTTGAACTTCTTGCGTAATTCTTTAACCGGCGCCGCATCGTAATACAGATCGGCGAGCGCCTCGCCATAGATCGCTCCCGGAGGCGCCACGCCGCCGTGCCCGCTGAAACGCATCGAGCCGTCGTTCAAGTGTGTGTGCAAAGTGCCCGCGACGCTGAATGCAGAATAACCGGGATCCACCGCCGCGAGCATGCGCTCCGCCGGCAGAAGCTGGATTCGCGCAAGCAGTGTGGGATTCGAGAGTGCCAGCCGC
>JASHRP010000623.1 GCA_030037375.1 Bryobacteraceae bacterium
TGGATGCGGTCACCGGGGATCTGCTGTGGCAGTACGCGCGCCAGTTGCCGCAAGGCACGCGGGCCAGCGCGAAGAAGGCCATGGCCCTGCACGGCGATTGGCTGTTGCTGGGTACCTCCGACATGCACGTGATCGCGATCGAGGCCAAGACCGGAAATGTAATCTGGGACCAGCCCATCGCCGATTCCAAAGAAACCGGATGGCAGCTCACCGGCGGGCCGCTGGTGGTGAAGGATAAGGTGATCATTGGCACGGGAGGCCAGCGTCCCGGCGGCAATTCCATCGTTGCCCTGGACCTTCAAACCGGCAAAGAAGCCTGGCGCTTCCACTCAATCGCGCAGCCCGGCGAGCCGGGAGGCAACAGTTGGAATGGCCTCGCGGCCGATAAGCGCAGCGGTGCTTCGGTCTGGACTCCCGGCAGCTATGACCCGGCTCTCAACCTCGTCTTCTTCGGCCCCGGCCAGACCTATGACACTGGCCCGATGCTGCATTTGGTGAATCAGCCGGGCGTAACCAACGACGGCCTCTACACCGACACCACGCTCGCGTTCAATCCGGAAACCGGCAAGCTGGTCTGGCATTTCCAGCACACACCCAACGATCAATGGGACCTCGACTGGGCTTTCGAGCGCCAGATCATCGACCTCCCCGTGAACGGCGCGAATCGCAAGCTCGTGCTGACTTCGGGCAAAGAGGCGTTTTACGATGCCCTCGACGCCGCGACCGGCGAATACATCTTCTCGATCGATCTTGGTTTGCAAAACGTCATCGCTTCGGTCGATCCCAAAACCGGCGCGAAGAAAATCGACCCCAAGATTGTCCCCGGCGATGGCGAGACCAAAACCGTCTGCCCGCACGCCGGCGGCGCCAAGAGCTGGATTCCGGCATCCTACAATCCCGCGACCAAGATGTTGTACGTGCCGCTGGTCGAGTCGTGCATGGATTTGATTCCAGTGAAGCAGGGCGAGCGCGGCGGCTTAACCTCCGGCGTGCGGTTTACCATTCGCCCGAGATTGGATGGCGACGGTAACTATGGCCGAATCGCCGCCGTGAACCTGGCAACGCGGCAAGTGGCTTGGACCAGCCGCCAGCACGCACCGCAGACCAGTGGAACTCTCGCCACCGCGGGCGGGATCGTCTTCGCGGGAGCTCTCGACCGGTACGTCAAGGCGTATGACCATTCCACCGGCAAGGTCCTCTGGCAGGCGCGCCTGAACGACGTCCCGAGCTCCTGCCCGATCAGCTATAGCGTGAACGGCAAGCAATATCTCGCGGTTGTGGTCGGCAACGGCGGAGCCCAAGCCGCGACCTGGCCTCCGCTGGTCCCAGATATTCAGAATCCGCCCGGCGGCGCCGCCGCGCTGTGGGTGTTCGAGCTGCCGAATTAGGCGGCAATCACTTCGACGTAGTCAACTGACGAAGTCGGCTCAGGAATTGGCTCGCCGATCTCCCGCATGACTTCGAAGTGCGACCCCAACGCATCCTGGAAGTTTCGCCGCGTTTCTTCTTCGGTGTCGCCGACAGCAGCGCATCCAGGGACGTCGGGCGAATACGCCGAGTACCCAGTCCGCGTTCGCTCGATGATGACTGGATAGCGCTTTGCGGTCATTTCAGTCCTGCCTTTTTGAGTATAGCCTTCAGGGTGCCAATGGATAGTTCCTTCCCTTGGTTTCCCGGAACCGTGAGCAGTGAAGGCTTGTCTGGGTGCTTAAAATGCCGATGACTTCCCTTTGTTCGAATCAGAACCCAACCATGCGCCTGTAACAGGCGCACAAGCTCGCGGACGGTCATCGGCATGATAGGGTCGTCGCAAGATAGTGGCTGGCGCGGCGATTTTCTCTAGGCGGTGAGGGACTGAAAATCGGGCGAGAGATCGCCCACTCACTTGCTCGTCTCGCTGGCTAGCTTGCTCGCTAGCGGCCGGTCTTGCCCCGCGTACTTGTTCCCCACCTTTTTGCGATACGGAACCTCCACCGGCGAGGAGAGCTGCTCGAAGGTGAAGGAGCAGATGCGCATGCCGGGGTAGAGCGCCACGGGCATCCGACCCAAGTTGCTCAACTCCAGCGTGGCTCGCCCGATCCAGCCCGGATCGAACAGCCCCGCGGTTCCATGGACGATGATGCCGATGCGGCCAAGGCTCGACCGGCCCTCCAGCCGCCCCAGCACGTCGTCGTCGAGCTCCAACGTCTCTTCGGTAATCGCCAATGCGAACTCATGCGGCTGCAGAATGAACGGGTCGCCGGCCGGCACCGTAATCGTGCGCATCAGATCCTGAATCGCCGTGCGCTCCTTCAAATCTATGAAAGCGTGGCGGCTATGTTCGAAGACGCTGAATTCATTGCCCAGACGGAAATCGACCGAGCAGCTTCCGAGCTGTTCCGGCGGAAGCTCCGGCGTGATCTTAATCTTTCCCGATTTGAGATAGCGCCGGATATCGACATCAGAAAGAACCATTTTTAGATAATAGCCCGCACAGAGCCGGTGCGGCCCTCGGGACACGCAAGGAATTCGACCTTTTCAGCCGTGCCAGGCTCCGTTGTGCGGGCGAGCTCCTTAGTAGAGGACAGGCTAAACTGAAGCATGGCTTTGAAGGTAGCAATTAACGGATTTGGCCGGATTGGCCGGAACGTGGTGCGCGCAGCGCTCCACAACCCTGAGATTGATATTGTCGCCGCCAACGATCTTACGGATACCAAGACGCTGGCGCATCTGCTCAAATACGACTCCATTCTCGGTCCCCTCCATGAGGAGGTCAAGGCCGAGGCGGATTCCATCGTCGTGGGCGGAAAACGCATCAGGATTTTCGCGATCAAGGACCCCGCGCAGCTCGATTGGTCAAGTTTGGGCGCGCAACTGGTGGTGGAATCCACCGGAAAATTCACCGAAGCGAAGGATGCCGCGAAGCACCTGCAGGGCTCGGTGAAGAAGGTCCTGATCACGGCGCCGGCGAAGAACGAAGACATCACCATCGTGCTGGGCGTTAATGAAAATGCCTACGATCCCGCCAAGCACCACGTCGTCTCCAACGCCTCCTGCACCACCAACTGCCTCGCGCCGGTGGTTAAGGTGCTGCATGAGAAGTTCGTCATCGAGAAAGGCTCGATGACCACGATTCACAGTTATACGAACGATCAGAATGTCCTCGATTTTCCGCATAAAGACCTGCGGCGCGCGCGCGCGGCGGCGATTAACATGATCCCGACCACCACCGGCGCGGCAAAGGCCATCGGCTTGGTGATGCCGGAGCTCAAGGGCAAGCTCGACGGCTACGCCATGCGCGTTCCCACTCCCAACGTCAGCGTCGTCGATTTGGTGGCCATAACCTCGAAATCCACGACCACAGATGAAGTAAACGCCGCGCTCAAAGCAGCCGCTTGCGGACCTCTCAAGGGGATACTCGCCTACACCGAAGACCCCGTGGTCTCGACGGACATGATGCACAACCCCAACAGCTCAATTGTCGATTCTCAGATGACGAAGGTCCTCGACGGCAATCTGGTCAAGGTGATCTCCTGGTACGACAACGAGTGGGGCTATTCGATGCGGGTCGTAGACCTGGCGTTGTTCCTGGCGGAGAAGGGGCTATAGCTGCCGCCTGCTAATAACGGCGGCACAGGGCCGGAGCGCGGCTCCCGCGGTAGGAAGCGTCCGCTCGCGGCAGGGTGCGCCGCCTATTCGAAACAGGGGCACTGGAGCTGCGCGACAGGCTCCGTTGTGCCGCCTAATCCAATAAGTGGCCGAGCTTTTCACGCTTGGTCCGCAAATAATCTTCCGTCGATTCGATCGGCGGCACAATACATGGGACGCGCTCGGCGACACGGACGCC
>JASHRP010000624.1 GCA_030037375.1 Bryobacteraceae bacterium
TCGCGGCTTATGCCTTAGGACCCCGCGCGACGAATACTTTGCGCCCGAAGCTCGGCCTGCCGCGCTTCGGATTTCTGGCTGATTTTGCGCAAGTAGCCTGCGTAGCTTTCGAGCGACCGGGCGACTCTGGGATCGTCCGATTTAAGTGTATCCTGTTCAATTTTCAGGACTTCACGCATCGCGTTCACCGCTTCCGGAAACTGCCCCTGGTGCGCCAACAGCAGTGCGCGATTCTCTTCGATATCAGCGAGTTGGGCGCTCTCCGCATGGGTCTTGGCGATCTCGTGCGCCTGCTCAAGATACGGTTCGGCCTTGTCCCATTGCTTCTGTTCCACCAGGATGATGAACATATTGTTGAGCGCGATGGCGAGTTGCATGTCGCGCGGGTCGAGATGCGCCTGCATCAGCGGCAGTGCGCGTTCGAGCTGTGCCTGAGCTTTCGAGAGCTCGCTTGTCTTGCGATAGAGCATCGCGAGATTGTTCGCTGCTTCGCCGGTCTCTAGCGATTCCGGCCCAGCGACTTTTTCGAACAGCGCCAAACTGCGCCGCAGAACGGGTTGCGCTCTCGCGAGCTCGCCCAGATCGACCAGAGCCGATCCCAGCCCGGCTAACGCAGTCGCAAGCAATCGATCGTCGCCCGAGCTTTGGGCGATTTGGATGGCACGATTGAATTGCTGAACCGCATCCGCCGGACGCGACGCGACACGCAGTTCGACTCCGCGATTATTTGCCTCAGCTCCATCGGGCGACGCGGAGGTGCCGCTCGTCTGCGCGTGCAAGAGCATTGCACCGAAGGCGAGCAGCGGGATGAAAATAGAGTCGCGACGCAATGGAGCCGTCCCCGAGCTGAAAGCTCTGCTTGCGAAAGCTCTGCTTCCAGAAGTTCAACTTTGCGGGAAGGCGGACAATAAGGCAAGTCCTGACGGTACCATCCAGTACCGTTGAGCGACCTCACTGAACCGATATATTCGTCGGCGTCGAAGACTTTCCGTTAACCGTGATCACCAGCGAGGCACTGCCATGGATGCCGGATGGAATCGTGAAATCCGTTTGCACCAGCGCTGGAAAGCCGGGCGCGTAGCCGAGATACGCAACTGCGGCCGGTTGCCCGTTGAGCGTGATCTGATAGGGATAGTTGACTTGCGCCAGAGGGGGCACAGACGGTGACGGCGCTCCGGTCGCCACCGGCGGATTGGGAATGCCAATTCCGGAAAGATACACGACTTCGACATCGCCATCATGCGCGGGACTCGAGGGCGTGTTCACGGTTCCATCCTGGTTGACTGCTAGGGCTTGTCCTTGCACCTGACCGTTGGGCAGAACGTCCGGCTGGGCCGCGACAACAGGGAACGAAAGCTGCGCCGGCAATGAGCCGTTGACCGTAACGATCGCGGTCGCTGTCCCGGTCGCGGTTTCGAAGGGGACTTGGCCGTTAATCTGTGCGTAGCCGGCATAGTAGAGCGGCGCGGCCACGCCGTTGATCGTGACGGATACCGAATTCAAGGAGCGGGGCCACGTGGCCGTGCTCGTTTCGGTGTTGACGTTGGGCGCGTTTAGCCCTTCGCCATAGAGTTGAAAGATCGCGCCTGGAGCGAGAGAAGTAGCGCCATCCGGTCCGCCGATCCCACTCAGCGTCGGCGTGGGCGTGTTCTGCGGACTGAGCTTTCGCACTCGGTTGTTGCCCGAATCCGCGACGTAGACGTTGCCGGAGGGATCGACGGACACTCCGAGCGGTGTGACGAAAGCAGCGAAATCGCCAGTCGAGCCGTCACCGGCAAATCCCGCGACTCCGCTTCCCGCGATGGTGTGGATGTTGCCGTCGATGGTGACGGTTCTAATCCGGTTGTTGCCGGAGTCAGCGATGTACAAAGTGCCCGCCGAATCGAACGCGATTCCGGCCGGCGCGTTCAGTTCGGCTTGCGTCGCGGGCGCTCCGTCGCCTCCGAAGCCGGCGAGGCCGGTGCCCGCGATCACCGACACCGCGCCAGCCTGCGTGATCTCGAAGACCTGATTCAGTCCCATGTCGCTGACATACAAGTTGCCGGAAACGTCCTCGATGATCGCGTAAGGATTCGAAAACGTGGTTGGAATGGCGAGTTGCAGCTTGGAATTTTGGTAATGCAGGATTCCGGTTGGCACGGCCAGGAACATGAACTTCTGCGGGTCCAGCACCACACCGTGGGACCCGATCGGTTGATTGAACAGCGTCATGTCTAGCGCTGTGAGAAGCGTCCCGGTCGAGAGTTCGCGCACCCGCTCTGGAACGTACTCAGTGAAATACGCGTTGCCGCTAGAATCGAACGTGATCGCATCGGGATTGGCCACCGAGAGGGAGAGAAGATCCGCGCCCGTTCCGCTGCTGGAGTTCGTTCCATTGCCCGCGATCGCTTGAAGCTGCGGATTCGCGCTCGCGGATGGGTTCAATTCCCAAATGCGGTTGCCGGCCGAGAACCAGATGTTACCCGATGGATCGATAGCCACGGCCCGAACCGCGCCGACGGAAACGGAGGCGGGAGCCCCGGACGTTACGGAGCCAGTGGCGGAGCCGTTCCCGGCCGCGGTGCTCACCGTGTAGCCGGGTCCCACGGACCCCACCGGCTTCACCGTCAGTTGCACGGGAACGGACACGGTTTGATTGAAGGTCTGCGGCGCACTGATGGTGATTGTCGATGTGTAAACTCCCGGAAGCAGGCCGGTGGTCGTAATAGTGATCGAGTTCGCCAGAGGTGTGTTCCCTGAGGTACTGGCGAGTTGGAGCCACGGTTCACCGGAAGTCGATAGCGTTACCGGAGTTTGCCATGCAGGGTTTTCCACCGTCTGTACGTTGAAGCTGACCGAATACGGAGCGCCCTGTTCCAGCGTCACGCTAAACATCGGCGTGGGTTTCGCGATGGTCGGCGTAATGGAGGCTGGGATCGTAGTCCAAGTCGACCCGCCATCGGCTGAGGTGACGACAGCGGCGGGCGTTGTCGAAGGCTGCACGGTCTCGACGCCATATAGCGTTGTTCGCACGTTCGGATCGACCGCCGTCGGTTCATATTGATCCAAGCCAACTTCGCCGAGTTGCTGCCAGCTCATTCCGCTATCGAGGCTGCGAAAGAAGCCTTCGGAGGGAGTGGAGACCGCGTAAAGCGGACCGACGGGCCCCGAGAAAAGCTGCGTAAAGGGACCCAGCCCGATTCCGGTTTGGTCCATAAAAGCGGAACCATCGAGGCTGGCGTAGGGAGTCGAGCCCGCGGCTGGAATGTTCACCGTGATATAGAGGTCGTTGGAGTCGTAGTAAGGCACGCCCGCGCCGGTGATCGTCGGGACGGGCGACACGCCGGAGAACGGCACCTGCATCGCCGGTTCCCACGCTCCTCCTTCGCTAAGGGTTGTGTAGACGGTCAGCGTGGCCGCGTCGATGAAGTACATCTCCGTCCGCTTCGAGGGCGCGATCACGAACGTTCCGGCCGCGCTAGGCAGATTGCTGATCAGCAGCCACGTAACCGCTCCATTCGACGACCGGTATAAGTGGCTGCCGATGGTGGCGTAAAGATAAGTCCCGGTGGAATCGGAGATCAAATTTAGCGTGCTGACCCCGCCGCTGTTGGTGGGAAGCCCGGAATTGGCGGAGAGCCAGGTGTTTCCGCCATCGGTGCTGCGCCACATCAATCCGGCTGGAAGAGTGGTCGCGAGGAACAGATTAGAAGCGTTGTTGGGATCGATAGCGAACCCGTTCACCGGGGGTTGAGGGAGTCCCGCTTCGGTGATATACAACGGAGTCCAGGTTGTCGCGGAATTGTTGCTGCGCACCAGTGCGCCGCCGTAGACCCCGTAAAACACCGTGCTGGGCGAACCAGGTGTGGCAATGATCGATGGCACGAAGGGCTGCTGAGCCCAGGCGAGATAACTCGCGGGTAGTAAAAAAGCGGCGACGCACCGCAATCCAAAGCCGAGCATCTTACTCCTAAGTCGAATCAAAACAGGACGCGGCAGTCTCCGTTACCGGAACAACCGTACTATACAACATACCCGTTCTGGGGAAGCTGGGCTACTGAAGGCAGGAAAGCTATCGAATTTCGACTCGCGAGACTTCGCCGTCCGTCAGACGGACCACGCCAAACATCGCGTTGTTCGCCGCATAACTGAAGA
>JASHRP010000625.1 GCA_030037375.1 Bryobacteraceae bacterium
GTTCACGTTGCCTTTCGGAAGCTGAACTTGCTTAAGGGAAGCCACGTCGAATTCGGCGGCAGAGGCGAGCGAGGCGGCAAGCAGAAGAGCCGCCCCGAACGAGGTCAGACGAGCCATGGAGTTCCTCCATGCCCGGTAGGGTAGCATTTCCGTGAGAAGTTGAGACTATTTCCCGGACGCGCGGACGAGCGGCCGAAGCGATTCCGGAAGATTTCGCAGATCCGCCGGACTGACAAGAGCGGGTGAGAGAGGGTCCGGACCGTTTTCCTTCAGCGACGCCGTTCCCGCCGGACCCAACAGTAACTGAAGAAACTTGATGGCATTCTCCTTGTTCGGAGCGTCCTTCAGCATCGTGATCCCCCATGCTAGCCGCGAGCCGGTCAACGTAACTGTCTTCGCGCTTCGCGGCGTGCCTAAGCCGGGCAGGACCACGACCGCTTGCCGGTAATAGGAATCTTTGGCCGGGTCGGACAAGTTGATCTCGTCAGGCAGCTCGACGTACCGATAATCGGGATTCGTGGCGGCGGTCGCGCGAGCGTTGTGCTCATAGGTGAATTGAAAATCGAATTGCTTGCCGAGCGTAGCGCCGGAATTCTGCCCCATGATCACGAGGTGCTCCAGCAGATTGTTGTACAGGTTGGGAACTTTGTAGTGCTCCTCGGCAAGCTGAAAGATCATCGGAGCGCGGTATGCATTGGGATCGAGAAACCAATTCCCTCCCCCGATCGCCACTCCAGGCATGGTCAGGATCTCGTACCATTTCGCGGCCGCCTTGGGAACTGAATCGGGCGGATGAAACGGCGGGCCGCCCGGATCGGCGATCGGCGGCAATTTCTTCGCGGCCAAGCCGCTGGCCGAATACGCGAGCACCGTTCTTCCGTGCGCGAACACGATGTCGAAGTTGGCATAACCAGCGGGCTTCATGAACAGGTCGATATCGAGATAATCCGCCGGAGCATACAGATCGCAGGCTTGGCCGCCCGCCGTAATCTGGCGGCCCATGTCAACGCTGCCGCCCGATGTGTCCTTCACCTGAATGCCGGTTTGACAGGTGAACTGCTTGATCAGCGGCTGGAAGGCTCGGCTCAGGCTGCCCGCGCGATAGATGATCAATTGCTGATTCGTGGGCGCGACGCAGTTGCCGGTCTGCGCGAGAGCCGCCAGCGAAAACGCAAAAAACGAAACAACAAGACCGCGCATAATCGCTCCTTAAAACTGGAAACGCATCGAAGCAGTTATTAGCCGAGGCTCGCCGAGATGCGCTAGATAGCTGCCCGTACTTTGTCCGGTGATGCTGCCCGGACCAAGTGTCGACCAATAGTGCACGTCAGTGGCGTTGTTTGAGGTAACCCGGAACGTGGTGACCTTTCCCGCGATTCTGGTCGTATAACGAACGCCGAAATCGAAGATGTTGTATTGCGGCGTGTACTCGCTGTTGATGTCGTCGATCGGGCGGCGGCTGACGTGCTGCCAATCGAAATTCAAGAAAACGCCGGTGACCTTGGGCACATGATACTCGGCAAGAATGTTGGACTTGTAGTGCGGAATGCCGACGAAGACCCGGTCATTAGTTGCGGCGATACCGGTATCGGTGAGCTTCGGATCCAGCGCCACCAGTCCGCCCGTTAGCATCAACGATTCGAAGATCCTGCCGGAGAGCATCGCTTCTGCGCCGTAGTTCACTTGGTTGCCGGTAATCTCATAGGCTTCGCAGTTCGCGGTTCCGGATTGCGCGCCGCAGACCGGGTTGCTCAAGCCAGTGACGTAATTCGCGAAGGGGCGCTCGATTCGAAACAGGGCAGTCGCGAAGTTGATCCGCCGCAAACGGAGCTTGTATCCGACCTCCCCCTCTTTGCTGCGATACGGGGGCAGCGCCTCATTGGCGTTGACGATTATCGTGGTGGCGGTGCTCGCTCCGGCCGCGTCGGGCGCTTGAATGCTATCGGCGAAGGTCGCATACAGGGTCATATCGGCGCGCGGTTTGAACAGCAGGCTCGCCGACGGGCTGACGCCTTGATTGACGTAACCGCCGGGAATCCAGATTTTGTTGTAGCCGGTGGCGGCGGTGTCGGAATAGCTGTCAGTCCAGGTCCAGTCCTGGCTCGCGCCAAGCCGGACAATCCATCGCTGCCCCAGCGACATCGAATCGCTGAAGCTGAACCCTTGCTGGCGGATGATGCTCGACGTGTAAATTCCAGTGGACGGACTCGTCTTTGCGTAGGAGAAGATTCCCGTGGGAGGAACTACGTCGATCTGGGGGTCGTTGATGTTCGCTTCGCAAACCCCTTGGGGCGTGTTCGATGTGCACAACGCCGTCTTGGCGGGGCTGGTGACCGGAGAGTAGGACGCGAAGCGATAGCCCGTGCTGCCGATGACAACGTCGTGGCGAATGAAGCCGGTAGTGAATCGGCCGGTGATATACGCGAGATCGCTATCGACGTTAAACCGCGGAGCGAGCGATGAGAAGCTGTTGGCAAGATAGCTCTTGTAATCGCCCTGATTATCGACAAGCTGGTTCACTGCGGTGTTGATGTCGCGGTCGGAGATCTGGTCCAGCGCACCGACAACGAGATGCCAGTTCGCGTTGAAGTCGTGCTTCAGGCGCACCTCGCCAATTTTCGAGGTGAGATCCACTCCCGAAAAAGATTGCCCGTAGCCAGCAGTCGTCGGGTTCGGCGCGTTCTCCGGAATCAAGATGCTCTTCGATCCGGGAGTGGACAGCGGGATCGTAGTCGGGGAGTAAGCGAACCAGCCCGGGTATCCGTACTGAAACAGGTTGTAGTAGCTGTAGTTTCCTTCGATCACCGTGTGCGAGGTGATGCGAATGTCGCCGGCCACCGCCGCCAGTTGACGCCGGAGCTGGCTATCTCTCACATAGCCTTCTCCGTCTCCCAAGAGAAGATTCGTGCGGAGCCCGAACATTTTGTTCTTCCCGAAGCGGCCGCCCAAATCCGTGTGAACGGTGCCGACGCTGTTGCCTTCGTAATCCAGCTCGATCTGGCCGAGCCATTCGTCTGTCGGCCGCTTGGTCACAAAGTTGAACATGCCGGAAGGATTGGCCGGCCCGTACAACGGCCCGCCGAGGCCGGTCAGCACTTCTACTTGCTCATACTCTTCCAACGCGGACGGCGTGGTGACGGCGATTCCCATGCCGTCCTTGCGATCGTTCTGCATGTTGCTGCCCTGCATCCCGCGCGACTCCGGCCGCAGAACCTCCGGACCCTGCATCTCCTGGAACGACGCTAACGGCAGGTATTTGGCCGCTTCCTTGAAATTCCTGGATTGCGTGTCGTCGATCAACTGGCGTGAGATGACGTTGACCGAATAGGGGAGATCCAAGATCGGCGTCGTGCCGAGAGGGCCGCCGTTTGCGACGGTGTCGACGCGATAGGCGTTTTCGACTGTACCCGCGGACACGTCGACGGTCTGCGCCAGCCCGGCGATGGCCAGGGAAAAATCGTACTTGACGGTCTGGGCGGCGTCCACCTTCAGCTCCGGGCTTGCGCTTGTACCAAAGCCGGTAGCGCTCGCTTGAACGACGTACGAGCCGGGCTGCACGGAGGAGAACGTGTACGCGCCCTGGGCGTCGGAGGTTGCGGTCGCCGTGGACTTGGTCTGCTGATTCGTCAAAGTCACTTGCGCGCCGGGGACCGCGCCCTGGTTTGGATCCTTCACGACTCCTGATATTTGGCCTGGATCGGAAGGCGGCTGAGCAAGTGCGGAAACAGACAGGACAAGCGTTAGAAATATGCATGCGCTGGCATATTTCTGGGCGATCGTGCGAGACTCCTTGATGTGCATTTAGCTAAG
>JASHRP010000626.1 GCA_030037375.1 Bryobacteraceae bacterium
TTTATTCGGGGGTTCGATTCCCCCCCGCGCCTCCAGCAAGTTCAGCGGCAACAAAAAAACGGCGGCGGGAGTTGAGCTCCCACCGCCGCAAACTTCAGGTTAGCCGAATCGAGTCTCAGTTCAAGTGCACACTGAGGTTCAAGGGCGCCACAGCGCCTGTCGCGCCGTTGGACGGAGCCGAGTCCGTTCCAACCACGGTGACGCTGTAGGTTCCCGCGACGCATCCGCTCGAAGGAACCGTCACGACTCCGTCCACGACGGTCATCGTGCATTTCCCGGAATCCGGCTGGAGCAGCGTGTAACCGACGCTCGCGCCGCCCTGGTTGCTGATGGTGGTCAGTGGCTGCGCACTGGTCAGATTGGCGGTCCCGGTAAGGGTCGTCACATCGTTGGTGGCAGTCAAGGTCATCGCGACAGGAACGTCGAAGAAGATGTTGCGCGTTGCGCTGCCTGTCGAATCGGTGACGGTAACCTCAGCGTAATAAGTTCCCGCCTGGACCGTTCCCGGGATCGAAACCACGCCCGCGTTCGACACGGAAAAGACAGCCGAGGGAGTAATGGCGTAAGTATACGGGCCTGTTCCGCCGCCGCCGGTCACCGTGGTGACGGCTGGGTTGGCGGTGCCGTAGATGCTGGCAGTGATCGCGGTGGCGCTCGCGGTCACCGTGGACGTGTCGCTTGAGTCGGAAACGGTCAGCGTGAATGTCGTGCTGCCCGTTCTCCCGTTCGCATCCGTCGCGGTCACTGTAATGATGTACACGCCGGTCGCGGTCGGAGCCGTGACGAAGCTAAGCGTCGGGCTGGCGACCGTGTAAACCAGACCACCGGTCGCGGGCGATGCGGAGCCATCCACCACGAAGGTGTACGGAGCTGTTCCGCCGCTTGCGGTAATCGTAGGCGTCCACGCCCCGCCCATCGAAGTGACGGATTGCGCGCTCAAGGAGGTGAGCGACAACGCCGGCGGCGCGACCCAGATGGTTACACCGGGATTGAGGCCCAGGTTGCTGCCCGGCTGCTGGCTGGCCACGCTGTTCGACGTGATCGAGATCGGGAGTTGCACCGGACTGGTAATGGCCGTCAGGTGCGTGCCGGCCGCATCGATGAAGTACGCCGGGCTCGTCGGGTTCGTCGCGGCGTGAAGAGTCGCGTTCGCCTGATACAGGCCGGCGACGGAATCCGACACGAAACCGGTATAACCGATTGTGGCCGCCTGTCCGCCAACCGCGATGCCGCTTGGAGCGTTGGCAGCGCCGAAGCACGGAGGCAAATCGCCGCCGAGCAGGGCGGTCTGGATCAGCGCGCCGTCGAGCGAGGCGCCGTTGCCAGCGATGCTTTCGTAGTTCGCGGGAGTGATGCAGGCCACCGAGCTATAGGTCACCGGATTCCCAGCGCTCAGCGAAGTGGGAGTGCCTAGTCCCGTGGCATAAATCGCTACGGTCGAGCCCGTGACGGCTGGATTGCTGCCGTTCGCCGCGCTGTAATTCGGGTTCAGCACGGCGCCTTGCCCGTAGCTGTCGATCATGAAAATTCCAGGATCGGTCGCCACGGCGTTCACCTCGAATACGTTGCTATTCAACCCGCCGAAGCTGACCATGACGTCAACTGCTCCGCTGGCGGGATAGCCGCTGGCTGGAACCACCAGGTTGATCTGGTTGTTGGTCGCGTACAGTAAAGGCGCGGCCACGTAGGTGCTGGCAGCGGCCGTGTGCAGTTTAAAGCTGACCGTCAGATTGCGCTGGCCGCCATCCGGGCTGAGCGCGGTAGTGTACGTCATCGTCGAGGGGTTCAGTTGCCCGTAGAGAATGGTGCTAGATCCGCAGCCCGTGCCGTTCGACGAGCAAAAGTTGGTTCCCCAGAGCGTGAGGATGTCATAAGGAGCCACATTCGGGGTCGACGCGCTGGTCTGCGTGGAAGCGCTGACCACCGCCGAGATGGTCGGACCCGCTCCCACCACCATCGCGAGTGTGCCTGTCGGCGTGGAGCACGAACCGCCGGCCGGATTGCAGACGCCGAAGGTCACCGCCGTTCCGGTCCAAGGGAGAAGCGGATCGGTCGAAGGGGCGGGCGCCACAATGGTCAGAACGATGGTCGAAGAATTGACCACCGTGCTGCCAATGATGTTGGCGTCCGGCATGACCTGATTATTTACAACGATTCCGACCGTGGTTCTCTGAGTGGAATCGCTGGTTGGAACGAAGCCGGAACCGTACAGGGTCACGGTAAATTGTTCGCCGGTCTGAGCGGTCGGCAAATTCGCGGGCGTGGCCGAGTTAAGCACGGCTGTCGTCGTCCCCGCCTGAACGGTGACGTTAAAGGTAACGGTGCTGGTGTTCGAGCCCCACGTAAACTTCACGACCCCGGTGAGCACATTTCCCGGCTGCGCTTCCGAGAAGGGCAGATTGGGGAACGTCACCGGAATCTCCGTGCCGAAGCTATACGCAAGTCCCGACACGTCAGCCGCGGGAATAATCGGTGCAATGGCGCCGCTCGATGAGGTCGAATACTCGATCGGCGAGTTGCTGGAGACCGCTGTAATGGTAGCCGTAGGAATGCCCTGTCCCTGAACCCAGCTCAGGTTGCGCACGGTTCCTTCGGCGAAGCTCAGCGTCGGGGCAGGATTCGAAACCACCAGGCTGATGGTTACGGTCGTATCGGCATAGCCCGAGACGGAGATATGCACAGTCTGGGTATAGGGAGTGGACTGCGCGGTCAGCGAGGCGATTCCGCCGGTCGCCTGGAAAACGATCGCGTTCGAAGTGCCATACGCGCCGCTCATCGGACTCGCCGTGAGCCATGATCCAAGAGTGGCGGCGTTCACGGTATAGACTTGGCCGTTGGTGGCGCCACCCAGCGTGACGGTCCACGACGGATAGGAGCCAGATCCGGAACCCGCGATATAGGTTTGTACCGCCGGAGTCGTCGCAGTCAAAGTGGCCGGGGCAACCACCTTCATGGTGAGGGGGACGGTCACGGCCGGCGCGGGCGAGTCGCTCAGCGTAATCGAGCCTGTTTCGATCGTGCCCACCGGACCGCCGCAAATTGGAGTGAAAGTGATATTACTCGACGTGGTGGAGCTGGTGACGGAGTAGGGAGGCTGTGTAGTCAAGCTCAGCCAGGTCGGCTTCGTCAATGTGAACGGCGTGCCGCCGGTCTCCGTGTTTGCGACCGCCAGCGTCAGGGTCGACGGAGTGGGCGCGTAGGTGCTGCCGTTGTACAAGCAGGAAATCGTATTTGCATTCGCCGTGGCGGATAACCCGCTCGCGGCGGCTGTGACGGTGATGGTCGTGGTGACGCTGTTGGTATCCGCAACCGCGCCGGCACTGTTCTGGTTGGCCATGAAGTGGAACGTGTTGGCAGTGTTCGCGCCGGCCGAAAGTCCGGAACACCCTTGCGCCGCGCTCAGAACGAATGGAATACCCGTGGCCACGTTGGAGGCCGTGGAGCTGGTGAATGTCCCGGTCGTCGGAGTCACGACAAGTCCGGCAGGCAAGGGACCCGGTGTTACGACCACGGGGTAGGTCGTGTCGGTGCCCGGCTTCACCGTGATCGTCACGGGATTCGCGGGTCCGGTTGTTGCTGTATTGCAGGTGATAGTGGTGGCAGTGGTTGCGCTAAGCGACAGGCCCGCCCCCTGCAGGTGAGCCGTGCAGAGGGCCGACGCAAGCACTGCCATGAGCATTCCAGAGCGATGGAATCTTGCAGATTTCTTGTCCATTTTAAGTTTCCTTCTTTACTCCTTAACGGCAAGTGCCGTGCGCCCACCTAAGGGGCCGCTGTTGAAACGTATCGGACAACTCGCTAAGTCGATGAGGAAGGATTTCGCGCGGCTCTTGGAAAGGAGGCTTAACGCCTTCTGGAAGAGTCGCCTACAGAAGGGCGGAAGCTAAACTGCGCTTGGGATCTAGCGAACGTAGCACCACGGTGCTGCGGATCAGAGCCTTCGGGCAATGCTCAGATGCCGGGGCCGCTGACGATGTTGATTCCCGCGCCCATGTTCGGCGGCGCGATCTCTTGAAAGGGAACATTCAGAAACTTGGCGACCTGCGCCGCCAGCGCGGACTCGGCTCCTTGGCCGCTCATCAGCACGGCTGAGCCAACGGATGTAGTCGACGAAGTCTTCTGATGGTCCAAGGCCAATTCCCTCCCATCCTTGAACACGATCACGGATTGCGCCACTGGAGTGGGTTGCTGCGCGGGCGGCTGGTTCCCGGAAGAGGGAGCTGGTTCC